>DASTYM010000376.1:0-14358 GCA_035764995.1 Cyclobacteriaceae bacterium
CCTACATGATTAAGAGCCTCGTCAGGATTGCTGGCAACACCTTTTTCAAAGGTTTTTAATGCCTGGCCACGTTCACCCTTCTTGAGCTGAACATATCCCAGGTAGTAATATAATTTGGTGGCTGTCGGATAAGTAGTGATCGCTTGATTAAGCGTTTCAACTGCTTTGCCTGACTGTTCAATTTCTAAAAATCGAATTGCTTTTTTTACTTCAGCATCCTGGGGAGCGACTTGGGCAGCAGCCGACAACCCGCTGGTTAAAATCACTGCTAAAAAAAGCGCACTTTTCATCAATTCAATACTTTTTCTCATTTCTTAGATATTAGATATTAGAATAACCTCAAATTTAACCGGAATCTTTATTTTTTTAATTAATTCTGGTCTTTTTTAATAGGGTAAGCAAATAGCAGACCAATGGCTAAATAGTTGTTTTATTGGGCCTCATCGTATCGGATTTCAACAATTCTGACGGGCATTGTTACAGGCACCAATCCGGCTTTCAGGACTACACGCTGCCCTTTATCACTGGCTATATAGGTTAAAAAACCACTGCCCAGTCCCGATCTGGCCTCGCGTGAAATAATGACAACATTTCGGGTCAGTGGGTATATTTTCTGCGCAATATAGGCCTGATATGGCTGATAGAAACCAGAGTCGCGTGAGATGGCAGCCACGTGAATGGTTTTCAAAAAACTGTTTGCTGTTGAATCCTCTGCATCGCTAACCCAACCAACACCAATGAGTCCAATAGCATTTTTCTTTTTAGATACATAATCGATAACAGCTTCATTGTTATTTACGGCAAAGAAGTTGGGCGGAATAGTGGTAATATTTGCGAGTGTGTCGCGCAGGTAACGCAATATGCCGGAGTTCGGGTGATCAAAAACTACTTCAATGGGATCGGAAGGAGAGGCCTTGCTGATTTGATTCCAACGCGAAATTTTTCCCTCCATGATCTGCTGCAACTGATTTAATTCCAGTTCGCGGTCTGTATTTTCGGTATGGAGGATGAGGGCAATCCCGTCTTTTGCCACTTTCATCTGCCTGCCAGGAATTTTTACCTTGTCTAATTCAGCCTGTTCATCAGCCGTTAATTTACGGGTAACAATTGCGAGTCGGGCACTGTCTTGCAACATGAGGTTGATGGCATCTGATTCTGATGTATAAATCGCTTTTATATGCGCCTCCCGGTAAACCCCTTCAAATGCTTCAACCTCAGCCTGGATCAAAGGCTTCAACGATTCATCAACAGCGATGGTAATTGAACCCGAAGTTGTAGTGTCAAGAATATTTCCGCTCTTATCACGGTCTTTACACCCTGTAACCAGGAGCCCGGCTACAACAAAAATGACTTGGTAAAATTTCATGGGTTATTTTTAAATGCCTTCTGATATGCCCGATAGCATCTAAATATTCCGTAAAGGATTAATGTGCATCCTAGTGTTATAGCATAGGAGGGAGGCATATTTAAAAAATTGTTTGATCTGTAAATCACAAGGCCTCCCATGAGTACATAACAGAACGGCATGACTACTCCAAAATATTTTAAAAACGTTTCGAAAGCAGTCATGCCGTTATAATAAATCTCAGTTCTTCTTAGTCGAGCTTGAATTTGATTGGTAACACAAACTTAACGCGCACAGGGCGTCCACTCTGCTTACCTGGTCTCCACCTTGGCATCATTTGAACAACGCGTAATGCTTCCTTATCGCAATCCGCACTAATTCCTTTGATGATGTTAGCGTCAGTGATCTTACCATCTGCGTCTACTACGAATCCAACGAATACTGATCCTTCAATATTCATTCTTCGTGCAGAAGCAGGGTATTTCATATTCTTATTGATGAACTTATACATCGCTTCAAGACCTCCTTCAAATTCCGGTGGCTGCTCCACAACCAGGAAGACCTTATTAGGATCTTCTACGGCAACCTCTTTAACAGGTTCCTCAAAGGTCGTTGTTACGTCCCCCTGTACAGTCTCCGCACCGGTATCATTGTTTTTGATTTCATCCTGCGTAGGCATCGGTTCTTCTTCCACAACCTCTTTCTCCGTTACTTTTGGAGGGAGGAACTTAATAACCGTTTTTACCGGAGGCGGTATACGAATATCTGGTGGAGGTGGCTGGTTCGGAGTAATTGGAGGAGGTTGATCCAAACTTACTACAGTTGTATTCCGCACCACTACTTCTTCCTTTTCTCCAAGAGAGCCGAAGAATTCCTTAATGGCCGGGAATGCCAGAACAAAAATCAAAATCAAGAATGTAATCAGCGCTGCGATTACAACAGACTTTGAATATGATTTCCGGTTTAAGTAAGCTCCGTAATCCTTATTCCTGTTCTCAAATACTATGTCTTCCCATGACTGATTAACAGTCGGTGTTGCCGTTTTCATAATTGTGATTCTTTAACCAGTTGCACATCTGTGTCGGTAATATCCACCAGGGCAAAACGTTGCATGGTACTGATGTTCATTTCATCCATGATATCCACCATGTTTTTATACTTCGCCTCATCCATCGCCTTTATTAGTACGACCAGCTTTGGTAACTCTGCCTTCTTCGCTAACAAAATCTTTCTGATTCCGGTTGAAGAAAAATTGCTTACCTCCACTTTTGGGTCTGTAATACCCATGTACCAATAAATTTTATCATCCTGACCCAACACAAGCGTTAACACGTTCTTTTCATTTATCTCAGGCATTTCATCGCCTGGTTTTGGCTTCTCAGGCATGGTAATTTCCATGGTCTGAGGTTTGTTAAGTGTGGTAGTCATTACGAAGAATGTCAGGAGTAAGAACGCCAGGTCCACCATTGGGGTCATGTCAATTCTCGTAGAGCTTCTCTTGGCTCTTACTTTTGCACCTTCTTTCTTTTTACCACCACCGCCACCGCCTAATTCTGCCATAATTTTTTCTATTTATGATTTAACTAATCAATATTAAGATGCAATCACGAACCCTTTTCCATATTCGTGATCAGATTAAATCTGTTCACCTTTTTATCGATCATGGTGTCAATTACTTTTTTTACAACCGGATAATTTGCATCACGGTCTCCTTTAATGGCAATTCGAACATTTCGATTCGCTAAACGTGCCTGCAGAACCCAGTCTGCCAGTTCGTTTTGAGCGGAGTCGCATGGAATCCCTGGCTGTGTAATCTCTTTACGCTGTTCAGGATTTAACGACAAAAATTGTTTCAAACTACCAATCGGTACTCCGATACTTGAGATGATTGCAAAGGTGCGCGTCTCTTCAGGAGTAAAGGCGATACCATAGCGTTCACCAATTCTTCCCAACAGATCTGCACGAGTATGCTGACCATCTACATTGAAAAACACTCGCCCGTCTTTCCCAATCGTAATCGTTAATACATTCGTTTCAGGAATTTTAATTTCTGAAACTGACGATGGTGTGTCAACTGTTACAGGCTCATCGGGGATGGCTGTAGCAGTGAGCATAAAAAACGTTACCAGCAGGAAGGCCAAATCCACCATCGGTGTCATATCAATTGGAGGGGCGCTTCTAAAACCAGCCATATTTAATTTTTTTTATGGTCAATAATTACTTCTTCGCACCAGCGGTGAAATTCTGAATAATGCTAAAGCTTGTTTCGTCAATAGCGTGAGTCAGAGAGTCGATTGCACTGGTGAAATAGTTATACAGAATGATCGCGATAGCGGAAGTACCGATACCTAATGCTGTGTTGATCAAGGCTTCAGAGATACCGTTAGCAAGACCAACAGAGTCAGGAGCACCGGCAGTTGCCAACGCGGCAAACGCTTTAATCATACCCATTACCGTTCCAAGGAGACCAAGAAGTGTAGCAATTGATACGATCGTTGCCAGGATCACAAGGTTTCTCTCGAGCATAGGCATCTCTAATTGAGTTGTCTCTGCAATGTCTTTCTGAACCAATACAACTTTCTTGTCAGGATCGAGGGTGTGGTTGTTTTGCAGTTCATTGTATTTAACAAGACCAGCTTTTACCACGTTTGCTACAGATCCTTTTTGCTTATCGCATTCTGCGATAGCCTGAGCTATGTTATTGGTAGGGATTAAGTGAACGATTTTCTGAACGAATTTTCTTACACTTCCTTTTCCTTTCGCTCTGCTGATAGTGATAAAGCGCTCAATACCGAACGTAATAACCATCATCAACATCGAAATAAGAACGGGTACAATATAACCTCCCTTATAAACGATACCGAAATAGTTTCCTTGAAGCGGGTGGTTATCCGGATTATTACCCTGAAAGTTTGCTGGATCGCCCAATACGTAGATGAAAAACAAAACTGCGATTACGAGCTCGAGCGGAATAACGACAGCTGCGAAAACTGACTTCAGGCTATCCGACAAAGAATTTGAAGTTTTCATAGTTAGATTTAGGTGTTAAAGGTTTGTGTAATTAATTGTTAAACATTCTTATAGAAACTCAACCCTACAAGTAGTGGGCGCTAAACTAATGGGTTTATGACTGTATAACAAAATTTAATCCCGAAAGTGAAAAAAAATAATGTTTTAACGGTCAAATAATAAGATGTTTGAATCAATTACGTTTGGAGATTTCATCCCTTTACAAAACTTTATTCTTTGAATCATACTGTTATTATAATGCCACTGTGATCGGAAAGACACATAATTTGGCTTAAAAAGGAAAGAAATTTAGGGCCAACGCAAATTGGGTGATTTTCGGGCCGTAAGAGGGCAAATTCTGAGCCTTTAGAAGTTATTACTCCTCTGTTTCCTCCAAAGGATGTAAACCGGTACAGCTGTTATAATAATGAGCGCTGGAACGATCAGATCAAGACTATTAATAATGGCAGGGAATAATTTGCCCAAATAATACCCAGCAAGACACATGGAACTAATCCATATGGTAGCACCCGTAATATTCAGAATAAAGAATTTTCGGGCATCAATTCGAATTAATCCTGCCACGATCGGTGTAAACGTACGAACAATCGGAAGGAAGCGCCCAAACACAAAGGCCATCATGCCGTGTTTTTTATAAAAGTCGCGGGCAATATCAATAAACTTTCTGCGGTAGAAGAAATTCTCTGGGCGCGTCTTTAAATATGATTCAGCCCATCGACCCGTGAAATATCCTACTGTAGATCCAGCCACCGCTGCGATAATCAGTACGATTAACAAACCGAATATCGGAAGATCAATGTATTTACTGTTTGCCAAAAGCCCTGCCGTGAATACTAATGAATCACCCGGCAAAAAGAACCCGAAAAAAACTCCTGTTTCAATAAAGATGATCAATAATAATATCGTGAGACCACCCCATTGTATGAGGGCTTCAGGATTAAAGACATCAATAAATACCAGGATATCCTCCAGCATATTTTTTATCAGGTCTCCAAAATGCAATGATTTGACCGATCTAAAAAATTAATGCCAGACAAATATTTGAGAAAAAATCGATAGAAGGTGAATCTTTCCGTATTCTACGAGTTAGCGTCTCTTAAAAATGAAGTCCATAGCCTTGCCGTCTCCGGAAATTTGTGCTTTCAGATTAACACCATCGAATTGATAAGATATTTTTTTAGGGAAATCATGTTGAGGGTTTTCGCATACAAACCCGCCTGATGTAATCTCTGTCAATTTGAAAAACACAGGCTCTTTATTCTCCGGAACATCGGCTATATAATAAAGAGCGTTATCTTTTATCTGAATTGAAAATTTTTCTACAAACACCGTATCGGAACCTTGCATAGTTACACCCATTCCCCCGATATGATGCTGTGATATTGTTTTCCATTGTTCCCATGAAGTTCTTCCTGGTTTAACATTGGTCCGGTCCCAGGTTCCAATCAGCCATTCTACTTTTTTAAAGTTGGCGGCAGCTTCTTTAGAAAAAGCCTGGCTAAAACCAGTCACAGAGCTCATAAGCAGGAAAAGAATGATCAGATATTTCATAATTGTAAGTTTGTTTGATCAAAAATAGAATCACATCAAGAGACTGTATTGTACAAACCCGACAATTCTAAACTTTCTTTAAAAAGAAGTTGGCAAGATTGAGCTCATCAAAGAAGTATCTGGAAGGATCTTCTCCGCTGAAGGCTTTAAAGTTTTTAATAAAATGTGCCTGGTCATAAAAACCTGATTCAATACCTACCTCGGCCCAGTTCAGTTTCTTGCCTTGCGAAACCTGGAAGATATAGTTGAATCGAATGATACGGGTATAGAATTTTGGGGATAATCCGATGAATTTTTTAAAAAGTCTTTCGAGTTGTCGTTCTGTTATTTCACATTGATCGCAGATGGATGCAATCGGAAGCATACCATTGGACGAAAAAATGCATTCAATTGCTTTTTCAATCGGGTTCTCCTGAATTGATATTCGAAGTAATTGATCCTTGATGATTCTGATTCGCTCTGCTTTGTCTTCAGTTTTTCGAATGAATTGGTCGAGGCTAGCCAATTCGTTATTCCTAAAATCGTTTAGTGAGATTACTTTGTCCTTCAATGAAGACATATCTGTACCAAACAGCTGTGCAATGGCTGCAGGTTTAAGTTTTATTCCGAGAATATCAGCACAGCCGGTGTTTTCCAGGAAGAAATAGCTTGTAATTTGTCCTGCTACAAGACTTTTTGCCTGAATTTCCCAATCTCTTTTTAATTCAATTTTATAAGGATCACCAAAGTGAAAGATGATCTCCGGAAAACCATCAGGTATAATCTTTTGCAAAAATGGGGCAGGGTCTGTGTTGGTAACGGTCCAGTAACACTCCACCAGGTGTTTCAATTCCTTCGGAGGTTCGATGCGACTGAATTCCATAGTGGTATAAAACATTTCATCCCGCACATGCGGGATGAAATATGTGGAAGATTACTGATTTCCTTTTTTAGCTCTCTTCTCAGCGCGCTTTTCCTTTAAGGTTTTCTGAGGCGCCTTCTTGGTTTCTTTTCTTTTGTCTTGACCTTTTGCCATAACACTAAAATTTAGATTTGATTTTAAAGTAACTAAAAAACGTGCATTCAGTAAAACATTACTGATTCATTTTTCCAATTGGAGCAGCTAAACAACTATCGGGGATATCAAAAGCATTTACTAAAGGCACAGCTTCCTGCCGCACATCCCAACAAAGCTGGTTCATGAGTTTGCGCACGGCTTTTGTTTTGACACCTTCCATATAACCTTGCTCGAGGTACCAGCCTTTGTTCTCATCAATGGTTGAGAGAGCAAAAAGATCGCACAGCTTCTTCAAGACAGCTTTGCAGCCAGTATCTTTCGTGTTGTCAATCTGCCGCATAAACTGCTCCAGAATGATACGGTCAATGTAAGCCTGACCAACTTGTACCAGGTGATGCTGACAAACGTTAAACGCATCGAATGAATCCATTCCATCATCGAGGTGTCGCTTCAATCGCTTAGCAGCGGATGTCAGGATATCACGTTCACGATACTTAAAAGCATTCAATTGGAATTCAGGGTCGAGTAAATGTTCTTCGTCTGTGTTTCGAACGATGATCGGATTAAGTTCTGTGATCGAAGTCTTAGCCTGATCTGCCACATAATTTAAAATAGAGAATACATTCATGTTGCTAAACTCCTGCTTAAATTCTGTCAGTCTGCTCTTGGCCACTAACTGCATTAATACCGTGTTATCGCCTTCAAACGTGGTGTAGACATCGCTATCATTTTTTAAAACTTCAATTCGATTTTCTGAAAGGAAGCCTTTTCCTCCACAACACTCGCGACATTCCTGAAGGGTAGAGGTGGTGTACCAGGTTGCATAGGATTTTAACCCGGCAGCCAATGCTTCAATTTCCTGCATTTGTTCTTCGGTACGTTTTAAAAATCTTTCCGTCAGGTATTGAAGGGAAAAGTGCAATGCATAAGCTTTTGCGAGGCGAGGCATTAATCTTCGCTGATGTGTGCGATAATTCAAGATTGGCACTTCAGCTGCTGCTTCCGGCCCGAATTGTCTTCGTTTGTCACCGTAACGAATTGCAATCGTCAATCCTGTTTTTGATGCCGATAATCCGGAGCGCGGAATACCAATTCGCCCGCCCACCAAGGTGCCGAGCATAGTAAAGAACCTACGATTATCACTCGATATCGGGCTAACAAATTTTCCATCATCACTCACCCCGGCAAACTTATCGAGCATCTCATCTTTTGGAATCACCACGTTATCGAAATAGATCACTCCGTTATCCACACCATTAAGGCCCATTTTTCGGCCGCAATCTTTTATGGTGACACCTTTTACTGTATTACCATTTTTATCGCGAAGAGGAACTACAAATGCGCTCACGCCATAATCTTTACCATCCAGAATTAGTTTAGCAAACACGGTGGCCATTTGTCCGTGACGGGCTGCGTTGCCAATAAATTCTTTGCGAGCTGCTTCATTGGGTGTATGAATTGTAAAAGTTTTCGATGCATGGTTATACGTTGCTGTCGTTTCAATACCTTTTACATTTGACCCATGATTTGTTTCAGTCATCGCGAAGCACCCTGGGATATCCAACGTGCCAATGTCCTTTAAATATTTTTTATGATGTTTTTCTGTGCCCAGGAAATACACACTCATTCCCCATAATCCGAACTGAACACCGAATTTTATGACGAGACTCAAATCGTGATAGCTCAGTGCTTCCATGATGGCGAAGTACGCAGCCATATCGGCCTTGCCACCGTATTCTTTTGGATAGGCCATTGCTCCGAATCCCTGATCTGCAAGGTGATGGCACCATTGCAAAACTTTTTCGCGATACACGTGCAGATCACCAGGGTCGATGTATTTAAATTCAGGATCTGAAATGATTGCCTTTACTTTTCGAATGATTTCGGAGTTCTTTCCGTCCAGTAATGCAGTCATCTTACTCACATCAAAAGTTTGTTGGGTAGATTGCTGGGAGGTAATTGTTTTCCTTCCACCTGATTGAAATGCAAACGCTGCTTCGTGACTGATTAAGCCTAGTGTACTTTCAATTCCCGCTAACGATGGTCTTGCCTGAGCAATTAATTCACCAGCCTTTCCGTTACCATGGATAGTGGCGAGTTTAATTCCTAAATCCGTAAGACTGTTTTTTTCGTCTGCGGCATCAGCAACTTTGCGGATAGTTTCGCGCCAGCTGATAAGTTCATCCGGACTTGGGGGAGCGCCCGGATCGATTTGTGTTAATAAAAATTTGCGTTCGTCTTCTGTTAACCACGTTTGGCTCTTTATCAATCCCTCGATTGCCGCTATCTCACTGGGTGTAAGTACAGCATCGTACCAGACTGTATAAAACAAGGGCAAAAAAACGTAGAGCGATGGATTGCTTTCCAGTTGTTTGGAATTTAGCATATAAGAGAGGGAATTGGTACTCAGTAAAAATACGAAGCGGAAGTCAGTAAGGCCAACAATTTAGTTGCCGGTTTCCAGTTCCAGTAACTGGTGACCTTACTGGAAACTGGTAGGAGCAGTTATTCGAGGATTGGGTGATATCCTTCAGCTGGCCTTTCTTTCAAATGATGATCCATGATAATACGTGCGCAAGTGTTCCATCTCAGAATCGGATCGTTTTCACCTTTGTTGATGGCGTTAGCTTTCTCAAAAAATTGCATGGCTTCGCGGTACCATTCGTATGCGTCAAAGTCGGTACCCGGGTTCGAAGACGCAAGGGCTGCTGCGCCTTGTCGTTCATGAACAATGCCTGTATAGTAAATTTTTGAGTACTCATCTTTCAGACTGTTGGCCAATTCAAGTGCACGCTTGGCGGTGTGTGAAGAGGATTGACCGAACTGATCCGTTAATGCAAGCAGCAGAACGATCGTAGCTTTTTGATGACTACTATCTACTTCCAGAATATCCAGGCAAATACTTTCTGCTAACTGCGGATGATTCAGTAATCGGTAGTGTTCTGCTTTTCCAAGAGCTGCTTCAATTCCATCTTTGGAAAGCGGTTTCAATTCAAAAACAGGAGTTTCGGTAGTGACTTTCATAGGTGAGATTTTACTTGGCCTTACTAAATATACGGAAAAGCTTTTTGAGCGGATCATAAAATTTATCTGCAACACGTTCTTTCAGCGGAATAATGGCATTATCAGTAATGGTTATATTTTCGGGGCATACAGTGGTGCAACATTTGGTGATGTTGCAGAATCCAATACCATGAGTATTTTTTAAATCTTCCCTGCGGTCTTCAACATCTAAAGGGTGCATTTCGAGTGCGGCTGTATATACCATGTGACGAGGCCCTGCAAATTGTTCATGCAGATTGTGTTCACGCAACACGTGGCACACATCCTGGCAAAGGAAGCATTCAATGCATTTCCGGAATTCTTGCACGCGATCTATATCGCTTTGAGCCATGCGCCAGGTTCCATCAGGCACATCGGGCTTACGAGGTTTGAAAGGCTTTATTCTTTTCTTGATTTTGTAATTGATTGAGACATCTGTCACTAAATCCTTGATGACAGGAAATGCCTTCATTGGCTGGATGCTCACAGGTTTATCCGCTGGCAAGTCACCCATGCGAGTCATACACATCAATTTAGGATGTCCATTGATTTCCGCAGAACACGAACCGCATTTACCAGCTTTGCAATTCCACCGAACCGCCAAATCATTAGCGCTCTCGGCCTGAATCTGGTGTACAGCATCCAATACGACCATGCCTTCAGTGATTTCAGTTTCGTATTCCTGAAATTGTCCTCCGCTGGAATTTGTTCGCCAGATGTTGAACTTGAACTTTGGCATTATTTCATCTCGTTTATAATTGCCTGCAGGTCATCCCGTATTTTTTGTTTCGGAATTTGCTTCACAATCATTTTTCCGTTTTCATCTTTTCGGATGCTGATGTTCACATTTCCGAATGCTTCGCTTTTTTCGGGAAAATCTTCCCGAAAATGCCCTCCACGACTTTCTTTTCTTTCGTTCGCTGCTTTAGCAATGGCTTCGGCCACAGTGAGCATATGTTTTAATTCAATCGCAGTATGCCAACCCGGATTGTATCCGCGATTACCACCACACGCAACTGATTTTTCCTGTTCCTGAAATGCACTAATGTGTTTGATGGCTTCTTCCAATTCATTTCCAAGTCGAACAATCCCAACGAGGTTTTGCATCATTTCCTGTAAGCTGGCTTGAATCTGAAACGGGTTTTCTCCTTTAGCTTCACGATCAAAAGGAGCCAAGGCCCATGCTGAAATTTCTTCTACCTGTTTTTCTGAAACTTTTATTGACTGATTTTCTTTGGCATACTTAGCGGCAAACTCACCGGCACGTTTCCCAAACACAAGCAGGTCGGAGAGGGAGTTGCCGCCCAGTCGGTTGGCACCGTGAAGTCCGGCTGCACATTCTCCTGCAGCAAACAAACCTGGCGTACTGGTCATTTGCGTATCGGCATCGACACGCACACCGCCCATGATGTAATGAGTAGTAGGCCCGACTTCCATTGGTTCTTTAGTGATGTCAACACCAGCGAGTTCTTTAAACTGATGGTACATACTTGGAAGCTTTCGCTTGATGTGTTCCGGTGCGTTTGAGATTTTTTCTTTAATCCAGGCAATGTCAAGGAATACACCACCATGTGGCGAACCACGTCCAGCCTTTACTTCCCGATTAATACATCGGGCTACGTGATCACGTGTTAATAATTCCGGAGGACGTTTAGCATTTTTATCTCCTTGTGTGTAGCGCCATCCTTCTTCTTCATCCATGGAAGTTTGTCCGCGATAATTCTCGGGGATATCATCAAACATAAATCTTCGACCTTCCTTATTCCGCAAAACGCCACCTTCGCCCCGAACACCTTCTGTAATTAATAATCCACGAACACTTGGAGGCCACACCATTCCTGTAGGGTGGAATTGTACAAACTCCATGTCGATCAGCTCTGCACCGGCATGATAGGCAAGGGAAATACCTCCACCGGTACAATCCCAACTGTTGGATGAGATTTTATAGATTCTTCCCATACCGCCTGTAGCGATAACCACCGCTTTTGCCTGAAACACTTTGAAGAGACCTTTCTCCCGATCGTATCCGAATGCGCCAACAACCCGGTCTCCTTCTTTCAGTAAACTGACGATAGTATATTCCTGATAGATGTCAACCTTCTGATGAATAACATAATCTTGTAAGGTGCGGATCATCTCCAGGCCCGTGCGATCGCCTACGTGTGCAAGCCGGGGATACTTATGGCCACCGAAATTTCTCTGTAATATTTTTCCATCTTCGGTTCTATCGAACACTGCGCCCCAGGCTTCCAATTCTTTCACACGATCAGGCGATTCCTTCGCATGTATTTCGGCCATGCGCCAGTTGTTCAGGTACTGACCACCGCGCATGGTATCAGCGAAATGTACTTTCCAGCTATCGCGGTCATCGACATTTGCCAACGCAGCTGCTACGCCTCCTTCTGCCATTACGGTATGAGCCTTGCCTAACAGTGATCTGCAAATCACGGCAACAGAAACACCAGCCGCAGCCGCTTCAATTGCAGCCCGCAATCCTGCGCCACCGGAACCGATCACCAAAACATCGTGATTATATGTTTCGTAGTTGGCCATTAGAAAATTCTGATATCAGTCCAAATACCCATTGAGCAAAGTCGCACATATACATCGGCAAACATTACACTGAACAAGCTGAACCACGCCCAATTCATGTGGCGCTTGTTTAAGCAACTGGCACAGTTATATAATTTTCTTTGTACAGGTGACTTTGAAAGTCTGTCTTTAAATCCTCCCACGAGATGACGAAACGAGTGGCATCCAAAAGTATAGCCACCTAATAGTGTTGCATTCAAGGTGAGCACCAAAGTTCCAACACCAATACCAAAAGTTTTTTCTCCGGTAGCCGGATCAATGAACCACATCGCTTTAAACGCATCATAAATCAAAACAAACACAAACAATACTGCCAGATACATAAAGTACCTATGAACGTTTTGCATGATGAGTGGGAAAGAATTTTCTCCCCAATATGTTTTGCGTGGTTCTGAAACTGCACAAGCTGGAGGATCGGCCCAAAAAGCTTTATAGTAAGCTCCCCGATAATAGTAGCAAGTGAACCGCATACCACCGGGAGCCCAAAGAATCAAAATGGCAGGCGAGAAGGGAATAATCATTGGCCACCAGGCTGGTTGTGGACCAAACCAACTATGCGGAGAGTTTCCAAAAATTTCAGGAGAATAAAAAGGAGAGAGATATGGTCCGATGGCGTAATGCTCGCCTTGTAAAGCTGCCCAGGTTGCGTAAACGATGAAGGAAGAAAGGCCTAAAAAAACAAACAATGGTTTTACCCACCACAAATCTTTTCGGGCTGTTTTACCAAAGCCCATCAGATGATAGCTTTTGTAACCATGCTTTGAGTTTATGAAAAAATAGCACGAAAAGCAACAAGAAATGTTACCAGCGCAACCTGACAATAATTGATAACTCCTTAATTGTTAAAGTGATAGAGGAAGATGATCGTAGCGGTAAATGCAGGTTTGGGATTGTCTTTTATTTCCAGGGTTACGTTCATTTCTGTTTTGGAAATGCCTCGGAGGTTCGTGATGGCTTTTAACACCACGCGTAACCGCACCTCCTGGTTAACAATGACAGGTTGGTTGAATTTCAAATTTTCAATTCCATAGTTTACCAGCATCTTAAAGTTATTGACCTGTGCTATTTGCTCCCACAAATAGGGAACCAGCGAGAGGGTCAGATACCCGTGTGCAATGGTGCTTTTAAACTGACTTTCTACAGCAGCACGTTGGGGGTCAATGTGTATCCATTGGTGATCAAGGGTGGCATCAGCAAACAAATTGATTTGCTGCTGTGTGACTTTCAAATAATCGGAGACACCTAATTCCTGACCGATGTATTTTTCAAATTCAGCGTGACTGTTGATAACAAGTTTATTCATAGGGGGGAACTTGTTTAAAAATAGAGATTTTTGGGAATCATACCATATCCGAATGACCACATTCGGGAGAATCTTTATCTTTGATTTATGATGCAGGGACCGATCCGAAACGGTAAAGTTACCACCTGGCTTATGCCTCTTGTTCTGGTCCTTAGTTTGTTTACGTTTTCGGGAACCTGTAGTCCATTCACCGCCAGGCAATGTAAGGCAACAATCGAACAAGTTGAACATCTCAGAATTGCAACCTGGAAGACTACTTCGATTAAAGTTTTTGATTCACAATCGTTTGAGCGCCCAAATAGTCGGTTAGAATATCTCCAACGAATTGCTTTTGATCACAACCGCTCTGTTAAAACTCAATTTGAGCGATGTGCCAGACAATGTTTAAGGTTTAGTTTGCTTGACCGATTGTTGCCTCATTCTTCTCACGTTGCAGACGAGGACTTTTTCATCCCCCAACTCGGGTAATTCACCCTTGCCAATTCAATTGGCATCCTA
>DASTYM010000377.1:0-11041 GCA_035764995.1 Cyclobacteriaceae bacterium
AGAAGAAATCGCAAAACTTCAGACTGAAAACGATTCCCTTCGAAATGAATTATTGGCCGCTCAAAACATGCTGTATACTTTTAAAGATGTGAGTGCCTTGATTGACTCTATCGATGTCACCCGAAATGAATTGCGGGTAAACATGGTTGAAGGAACTCCTTATAACGACTATGCCGACAGATTGAGAGAAATTAACGACTACATCAAGCGCTCGGAAGATAAAATCAGCGATCTGGAAAAGAAACTGAAAGCTACCCACCACGAAACTGGTGCTTATGAAATGATGGTGGCCGCCTTAAAAGATGAACTCTCCATTGCGCGTGATGAAATAACAGCATTGGAAACGAGGGTTGCGCAAATTACAAAAGAAAACACCGACCTTACTAAAACAGTAAAGCTTCAACAGGCAAACCTGGAAGATTTCCAACTGCAATTGGATGCCAAGTATGAAGAAGTAAAAGCGTTTGAAGTTCAAATCAAAGAACTTACTGACAAACTGGAAATCACAGAAGCCAATGCCAACTTCGCAAAAGGTCAGGCCCTCGAGAAAGCGGCCAGAAAAACAAAACTGGCACCTAAGAAGAAAAAGAAAACCTACCAGGAAGCGCTAGCCTATTACAAGAAAGCCCATGAAGCAGGTCATCCGGAAGCAGCCGCCAAAGTCAAGGAGTTAGAGAAGAAATATCACAACCTCTAAAACTCGGAAGTGAAATGGAATTCTATTTCAGGAAAGTTATCCTGAACCATCTGCAGCCATCCTTTTGATTCAGCCATAAAAACCAGTTTATCATCTTTATCGCGCGCAATGTGACGCTGCTTTGAGTCGATGAACTCCTGCAGTTTTTTGGGATTATTGCTGCTGATCCAGCAGGCTTTGTAAATATTTTGAGGTGCAAACTGGACGGTAGCACCATATTCATTCTTCAGACGAAACTGTATAACTTCAAATTGGAGCGCTCCAACAGTCCCAACAGCTTTACGTTTTCCTAATTCGTATGTAAAAAGCTGGGCAACACCTTCCTCCATTAATTGCAAAAGTCCTTTCTCCAGTTGTTTACTCTTCATCGCATCCATGTTCACCACTTCTTTGAAAATTTCAGGTGAGAAACTCGGAATACCTGTATACAAAAGCTTTTCGCCTTCCGTGAGTGTGTCGCCAATTTTTAAATTCCCGGTGTCATAAAGACCAACAATATCGCCAGGCCAGGCTTCTTCCACAGTTTCGCGATCCTGTGCCATGAAGGCTGTTGCATTCGAAAACCTGATTCCCTTCTCTTGTCTTACATGAAAATAGTTGGTAGCACGTTCAAACCTTCCTGAGCAAACCCGCAAGAATGCAATTCTATTTCGGTGCTTCGGATCCATGTTCGCGTGGATTTTAAAAATAAAACCCGTGAATTTTGACTCTGAAGGTTTTACTTCACGCACGGTGGTTTCTCGTGCGATCGGTGGCGGGGCAATCCGAATGAACGTATCCAGCAACTCCTTCACACCAAAGTTATTCACAGCACTTCCAAAAAATACGGGCGCCACTTTTCCACTCAAATAATCCTCAACTTTAAATTCAGGATATACACCTTCAATCAGTTCAACATCAGCCCGAAGTTGCTTTGCATAGTTTTCACCAACGAGTTTATCAAGTTCTTCGCTATGAATATCTGAAACCTCTATTGTTTCCTGTACGGTCACTTTACTTGGAGTGAATAAATTCAGTTTCTTTTCATACAAACTGTATACGCCCTTAAAAGTTTTACCCATGCTGATAGGCCAACTGAGCGGCCTGACTTTAATAGAAAGCTTCTCTTCAATTTCATCGAGTAGCTCAAACGGATCACGGCCTTCGCGGTCAAGTTTGTTGATGAAACAAAGTACGGGTGTGTTTCGCATACGACACACTTCCATCAGTTTCTCGGTCTGAATTTCAACACCCTTTACACAGTCAATAACAAGAATAACACTGTCCACGGCAGTGAGTGTGCGATAGGTATCTTCTGCGAAATCCTGGTGACCGGGAGTATCGAGCAAATTGATCTTCGTGTCTTTATAATTAAAGCCCATCACCGAAGTAGCAACCGAAATACCACGCTGTTTTTCAATCTCCATCCAGTCGCTGCGAGCGTGGTCTTTAATCTTGTTCGATTTTACGGCACCAGCCTTTTGAATAGCCCCTCCGAAAAGAAGCAACTTTTCAGTCAACGTGGTTTTGCCGGCATCAGGGTGACTGATGATGCCGAATGTTCTGCGTTTCGCGATTTCCTGATCTAAACTCATTATCTTACTGCCAACTAGCCTAAAGAGCCGCAAATAACGTGAAAAAAATAATTCTATTCTCCTGGTTCTTTAGTGCTTGTCTTTTTCGGTTCGGCTCAAACGGGAGGTTTGCGCGGTGGCTTGAACTTCTCCAGATCCATTACCGGTATACACCTTGGCGGGTTCGTTAATCTTGGACACTCCGAAAAGTTCTCGAATCAATTTGAGGCTTCGTTTTCGCAATTTGGCACAAAGCAAACCGATGACCCGGATTTACCTGAAAAGCTGAACTACTTCAAGATTGCAAGTGCTTTTAAATTTTATCCTCGAAAGGACGTCAACGTCCATATAGGTCCTGAGTTCGGTATCCCGCTCAATAGCACTGACGAATCCAATGATTTTTTTCGTTTGTTCGACTTCGGACTAATTGTTGGCCTGGAAGGTTACTTCACGAAAGAGGTTGGGGTAGGACTTCGATATTATGCCGGACTGCACAATTTCGGAGATGATGATTCCAAGAATTTCAATAGTGCGATCCAATTATCGTTTATTTATCTCTTCAAAAGCAAGCAATTAGAAACGTGGGGGCATTGACGCACCGACTAATCAACCAGCACGGCTCTGAATTTTTTAGGATCTCTCAAAGCTTGCGCTATACCTTTGCTGACAGCCAAGAGTGGCTCATCATCAATATGAATCGGCACCTGGAATGAATGTTCGAGGCGTTCACGAACTCCCTGAAGAAGCGCTCCTCCACCGGTGATGTGAATTCCTCTTTCATAAATATCACCCGCAAGTTCTGGTGGGCAAACTTCCAAAGCATGAACGATGCCTTCTTCGATGGATCGGAAAGGTTTATCCAAAATATCCATCACTTCCACACTGGAGATTGTGCGGGTAACCGGAATTCCTTCCATAACATCCTTTCCTTTCACCATCATGGAGGTTGGCTCTACATCTTTGCGATTCCACACCATGCCTGTTTGCATTTTTACTTGCTCTGCAGTTTTGAAACCAATCGCCATATTGTAGTTCCGTCTGAATGCATCACGAATTTCTTCTGTGAATGTATCGCCTGCTACTTTGGTAGAATGAAACACGGCAATCCCTGAAAGGGAAATCACTACAATCTCTGTAACACCGCCACCAATATCCACAACCATTTTTCCTTCCGGTGTTCGAATGTCTAATCCTATTCCGGTTGCTGCTGCTAATGGTTCAAAAAGTAAATTCGTTTTGCGTGATTGAAACTGATCCATCGCATCACGCAGTGCTCTGCGCTCAACTTCCGTTGCTCCGTAAGGCACACCTGAAATGATGTGACTAAATAAGCTAAACCATTTTTTTGGATATACCCGCTGAACCATTTCATGGATCATCGAAGCAGCAGACTCGTAATCCGCAATCACTCCACCGCGCAACGGTTTCACCGGACTTAATTCTGCATGATTTTTTTCATACATGTTATAAGCCGCATCGCCAACAGCTTTCACTTTATGGGTTGAAGAATCAAATGCAATGTAAGACGGCTGGCACATCAACACCCCCTGATCGTTGGTCAGGAGGGTGTTGTTATTGCCCAGATCGATGGCAAAGCTTTTAGACGAGAGGAAAGGAATATTAATCATGGGGTTTATTTAAAATGAGCTATAAAATATGAAAGTCTTCTTGCGCCCAAAACAAAAAAAGGCCCGAGGGCCTCTTTTTGGTGATAAGTGTATTGGATTAATCCTTCTTTTCATTGCCCTTATCTTCCTTGGCCTTCGTAGTCTGCTTTGACTTTGAAGTTTTGTTTTGTTGGCCTGGAGCATACGGTGCAGCCGACTTGCTACCCGTAACTTTCTTGGCTTGTCCGGGGGGCAAAGGCTTATTGGCCTTTTTCACTTGTCCCGGAGGTGGGGTTTTAGTTTTAACAATCGTAGTTTGCTTGCACGCAGAAAAGAATAAAGCCGAGAAAAACAGAACAAGAATAATTCGCGATGAGTATTTCATGGATTTTTAAAATTTGATGCAAAATCAGGTTTTTAATGGTTCCCTTTGAGATCATGTAAGTAAATGACGAAGATTGATGGAAAAAGCATATCTGCCTGCCATCCTGTCACCTTTTTTCCACTAAATCCCTGCTGGCATAGGCATTGTTATCCCATAAACACGAATAAAAACGAATAAATCAGGAACTTAATAAATACACAATTGTCATGGGAAAAATTATTGGAATCGACTTAGGAACAACCAACTCTTGCGTATCGGTAATGGAGGGCAACGAGCCGGTTGTGATCGCCAACAGCGAAGGTCGCAGGACTACACCTTCTATCGTTGCTTTTTTGGATAACGGAAAAGGCGAACGTAAAGTGGGAGATCCTGCTAAACGCCAGGCGATCACAAACCCAAAAAATACAGTTACGTCCATCAAGCGTTTCATGGGTAAGAAATTTGCCGATGTAGCGGAAGAAAAGAAAATTGTTTCTTACCAGGTAGAAAGCGGCAACAACGACACCGTTCGTGTACGCATTGGCGACAGACTTTATACACCTCAGGAAATTTCTGCTATCATTCTTCAAAAAATGAAGAGCACCGCTGAAGATTACCTGGGCACAACAATCACTGAAGCGGTTGTTACCGTCCCAGCCTATTTTAACGATGCAGAACGTCAGGCTACAAAAGAAGCGGGACAAATTGCAGGATTGGATGTGAAGCGCATCATCAATGAGCCAACGGCCGCTGCATTAGCATACGGTCTCGATAAGAAAAACAAAGACATGAAAATTGCAGTGTACGACTTAGGAGGTGGTACATTCGATATCTCTATTCTTGAGTTGGGTGATGGCGTGTTTGAAGTAAAATCAACCAACGGTGATGTTCACCTGGGTGGAGATGATTTCGACATGCGCATCATGAACTGGCTGGCCGATGAGTTCAAGTCAGAGAAAAATATTGATTTGCGTAAAGATCCGATGGCTTTACAGCGCCTGAAAGAAGCTGCTGAAAAAGCTAAAATCGAATTGTCAAGCTCGCAGGAGACTGAAATCAACTTACCATACATCACTTCGGTAGACGGAGTGCCTGAACACTTAGTGAGAAAAATCACGCGCGCCAAGTTTGAACAACTGTGCGATGATTTGATTCGTAGAACACTGGAGCCTTGCCGCAAAGCGGTTGCTGACTCCGGAATTTCTGTTGGACAAATTGACGAGGTAATTCTGGTCGGTGGTTCAACTCGTATCCCTCGCATCCAGGAAGAAGTAGAAAAATTCTTCGGCAAGAAACCTTCAAAAGGTGTAAACCCTGATGAGGTGGTTGCAGTAGGTGCAGCGATTCAAGGTGGTGTGTTAACCGGTGAAGTAAAAGATGTGTTGTTGCTAGATGTTACTCCGCTTTCATTGGGTATTGAAACCATGGGTGGCGTGATGACCAAACTGATCGAATCAAACACAACGATTCCTTCGAAGAAGTCAGAAACTTTCTCAACAGCTTCAGACAGTCAGCCCTCTGTAGAAATACACGTATTGCAAGGTGAACGCCCGATGGCAAGAGACAATCGTACGATCGGTCGCTTCCACCTGGATGGAATTCCACCAGCACCCCGTGGTGTGCCACAAATCGAAGTAACCTTCGATATTGATGCGAATGGTATCCTGCATGTTTCGGCTAAAGATAAAGGCACTGGAAAAGAACAAAAGATCCGTATCGAAGCCTCTTCCGGCTTAACCGATGCTGAAATCCAAAAGATGAAGCAGGAAGCACAAGCGCACGCTGAAGAAGATAAAAAGACAAAAGAGCGTGCTGAAAAAATTAACCAGGCCGATTCATTGATTTTCCAAACCGAAAAGCAAATGAAAGAGTATGGTGACAAGCTTTCAGATGGCAATAAAAATGCGATCAACGGAGCACTGGAAAAACTGAAGGAAGCTCACAAGAGCCAGGATGTTGCAGCTATTGATACAGCATTAGCTGGATTGAATGCAGCATGGCAGGCAGCTTCTCAGGAAATGTACCAGGCCTCAGGCGGTGCGAATCCAAATGCAGGACCGACTGACGGATCAGCCAATGCAGGAGGTTCTTCAGATGGTAATCCGGTAACGGATGTTCCGTTCGAAGAAGTGAACGATAAGAAATAACGGTAATCGGTGGTCAGTGATCGGTAATCGGTGTTCAGTTTGAATTACCGAATACCGACCACTGATTACCGAATACTATCACTTCGCTTTAAAATTCTCAATACACTTCTTCATCGCTGAAATTACACTGCGGGCGCTTTCAACGTCTTTCATTGCCATTTCAACAGTTGTTGCGTAAGGTTGAATTTTTCCATCCTTGTAAGCTCCAAAAATCTTGGCTTTAAAGTTTGATTCAAACCGGATGTAAAGCCACTTTCCTCTCACCTGAACCTCTACTGTTGTTGGGTTAATGTCAGAGAAGTTAAATTCATAAATTTCTTCTGAACTTGTATTTCCTTTCACAGAAATGCGGGTGTACTTCACTTTATTGAAACCTTCTCCTGCAGCATCAAAGGTTTGCTTAAGGGAAGTTTCTTCTACAACAACCTCACCAACCGTTTTCTTAAGCCAGCTAAAGGCATCATTTGCTGAAGTGCCAAAAGGATCCTTATAAACTGACTTGCATTTTTCTGCTGCCTTTTCCGTCACAAATTTTATTCTTCTGGCAGCTTCGATGTTCTCGGTATAAAATTTTACTTCGTTTTCATAACCGTCCAGTTTATCATTTTTAAAATGCATGATTACAGGCTTCTTATCCAGTGCTGTTGCTTCTACAAACATTTTATCTCCCGTTACCTGGATCTGTGTGATGTTCGGGTTGATATCCATCCAGTTAAACGTGTAAACATTTTTTTCTGAACTGCTGGAAGCTTGCGTGGTTTGGGTGATGGTGGTGATGCATTTTGGTTCAACGGTCTGTGCCATCACTTTTTCCGATGCCTTTACATCCTTCACCAGGTTTTTCAGAGCAGCACTTATTTCATCTGTTGTTCCGGTTTTCGGGTTATCGGCCTTTACTTTATCTACTGCTAATGGTACCACCATTCCAAGCACGGTTTTGATATCGCGTGCTTCATCTACATTGTTGGTGTTAATTGAAACCTCACCCACAAAACTATTCTTACCTGCTTTGTTCACACTCACACCCTTTATCTTCTGAAGAGTCTCAAAATTAACTGCGAACTTATTCCCGCTAATTTTAAAGTTTACTGAATTGAGGTTGATATCTGCCAGGTTAAACATAAACTGTTCTTCAGTAGCACCTTTTGCATCTGTTTCAATTTCTGTCAATTTCAGGCTTCCAACATAATCAGCCTTTGCCAGTGTTTGCTTAATTGATTTTGATGAACCCAGCTCAACGTTTTTAGTATTGGCCACCAACCATGATACCATTTCATCGTAAGTCTTCAATTTTAATTTTCCTGCTAATAGTTTCTCTGCAGATGGAATTGCTTTCTTGACGAGGTCTACAATAGCGCGTGCATTGTCGATATCTTTAGTGCGTATCTTCAATTGCTCATCGTACGATTCTGTTTCTCCGTTCTTATATACTTTAACCAGTTTCTGCTTATTGCGGACTGTCAGACTTACAAAGATCACGTCCTTTTGAGTTTCCTGCTTGACAGCGTACGGATCGATGTCGGCCAGATTGAACTCGTAGGCATACGAAATCTTAGCTCCTTTCTGGTCGGTCTCGTCAACACCGTAACGAACTGATCCAAATTGACCGGGCTTAATTTCCTGATCATATTTTTTAGAGCTCGAACTAACCTGAACCAGGGAACCCTGAAGTTTCTGAATGGTCCCGTTAAAATCTTCCGTTTGGCCAACTGACAGCGAGGAGACTGCCAAGGCCATCATAAAAAATAGTAAACCTTTAAAATTCATGCATTTAGTAGTTTTGTCCGGGGCGAAAATAGCATTTATCAAACAACATTTTTGGGCATTTTCACACCTAAACTTACCCTACATGGATACATCAGGTCCTTAGATTGAAATTTTTATCGCAACTATTACTTTCGCTATAGTATTATTGCAGGCTAATATTTCGAATTAATATGCTTGTACTAAAGTTTGGTGGCACGTCTGTTGGCAAGCCAGAGCGCATGAAAAAGATAGGTGAGCTGGTTACATCAACCCCGGGCCAAAAGATTGTGGTTCTCTCTGCCTTGTCTGGAACAACGAATGCCCTGGTGGCCATCGGTGATGCCTTACTTGCCGGTAACCTGGAGAAAGCTGAAAAGGATATCGCTGCACTAGAGGCTCATTACAACACTTTCATTAAGGATTTGTATAGCTCAGAAGCCTACCAGGCCATCGGGCAGGAAATTGTTAGTCGCTTTTTCATCTTCATTCGGTTGCTGGCAGCAGGACAGTTTGATAACAAGAGCTACCGCGAACTGCTTGCCCAGGGCGAGTTAATTTCAACTGAACTCTTTTACCAACATGCACAAGAGAAGAAGATAAATGCACGACTCCTCCCCGCACTTTATTTTATGTCGATTGACGAAAATGAGGAACCAGAGCTGGAAAAGATTGGTCAGCGTTTGAACCCATTGCTTGCTTCTCTGAAGAATGTTGACATTATCATAACACAAGGCTACATCTGCCGGAATCACAGAAACGAAATTGACAACCTGAAGCGAGGTGGCAGCGACTACACAGCATCCCTGATTGGCTCAGCTATTCGTGCGGAAGAAATTCAAATATGGACGGATATTGATGGCATGCACAACAACGATCCGCGTATCGTTAAAAAGACATTCCCAATCTCAGAACTTACTTTTGATGAGGCTTCCGAGCTTGCCTATTTCGGTGCAAAGATTCTTCACCCCTCCACCATCGTCCCCGCACAGAAGAATAATGTGCCAGTTCGCTTAAAGAATACTATGGATGAAAAAGCTGAAGGAACCATCATCAGCAACAAGGGTGTAGAAGGAACTTTTAAAGCTGTAGCAGCAAAGGATAATATCACCGTGATTAACATCAAGTCGTCACGCATGTTGATGGCGTATGGCTTCCTGCGAAAAGTTTTCGAAGTATTCGAGCAACATAGAACTCCAATCGATATGATCTCAACTTCCGAGGTTGCCGTATCACTAACGATTGATGGAACCGAAAATCTTGATTCAATTGTCACTGAACTTAAAAAATTCGGAACAATTGAAGTCGAAAAGAATCAAACCATTATTTGTGTGGTGGGTCACAACATTGGTAAGCAAAAAGGGATTCTTGAAAAAGTATTCAGTGCACTGGCAATAGTTCCTGTACGTATGGTTTCATGCGGAGGAAGTAACAACAATATTTCAATTGTTATCGAGCCTTCTTACAAAGAGAAGGCTTTGATTGCTTTGAATGAAAATCTTTTCGGTATAAAATAATTTCTTCGCGGATCACTTTGCGCCTTTGCGTCTTTGCGTGAAAATTTCTCTCACGCAAAGTCGCAAAGAACTACTACCCGATTAAAACCCAAATATCTGTTTTAATTTTCTTTCGATTACTCCATTTCCCCTTGGATTGAATCCAATTTCTTTAACAATGATCTTCCCTTCGGTATCAATCAGGTAAGTTACTGGGAGAGCCGCTACACCATACAATTTTTTTGACAGGCCCTGATCATCCAATAACTGAGGCCATGGATTATTTTCTTTATTAACTACTTCTAACCAGCTTTGTTTATTCTCATCAATTGATACATTCAGGAACTGAAGTCCTTTCTCTTGATACTTTGCATTGATCTCTCTCATGCGCGGAAAGGCTTCACGACAGGGTCTACACCAACTTGCCCAAAAATCCAGCACAATATATTTTCCTTTTAATTGGTCAAAATTGTACGGGAGATCTTCGTTCGTTTGAAGCGTAAACGTCTTTGCATTACTTCCAATTTGAGAGTTTTGTGCACCTTCTATGTAGTCTGAAATATTTTTTCCATAAGTAGAATTTTGTAATTCCGTTGGGAAAGCCCCGTGGTTACTAATAACCTCCTTTAAATCGAGGGATTCTTCGTGCTCAAATAATACAAGGACACCTACATAAGCGTCTTTGTTGCGATTGATAAATCCCAACAAAAACGGGTCGAGTAAAATATTTTCCAACGAGTCCCTGGTTTTCTTTATGCTTTCGAATTCTGGATCCTCACCCGGAACAGAACTTTTCCCGTGTTTCATTTTCGTTAACTCATCAATTCGGTCATTAATGTCTCGCTTACTTTTATTGACAGAATGATACAATACAGCAGATTGCAATCCAGTAACAGTTGCACCGTCAAATCCATTGTCAATATTTTCAACAACGACCTCCATCTTTCCCGGCTTATCAATAAGTAAACCAATTGATGAGTTATATCTATGCTTTAATTCATAATCATATTGAGTATATAATTGTAAGTAGATTGGCTTTTCAAATGGAATTTTAAATTCAAAACTCCCAAGTTTCATATTTTGCACTGAAGCATGCATTCCTTCACGGCAATAAACTTTATTAAACCCTTTATTGTCACCACCAATTATTCCAGAGATAACAACCCATTGATTTTCCTCCTGAGCAAAAATAATATTCGGAAATAGCAAGGAGATCAGCGCGGTCAACTTTAGAATAGTTACAAAAATTTTGCTTTTCATGGTGTGTTCGTTTTTTTGAAAACGTCAACATAATCAAGAACACAGAAATTCCTTTTGCTACTTAGTGGATGGAATGTATTATTTAGTTATTGACCTTCCTGAAGAGAATATTAAATTCGCTTTTGACTTCTTCTTGCGTCTTGGCGAGAAAAATAATCATACAAAGGCGTTAAA
>DASTYM010000378.1:0-2950 GCA_035764995.1 Cyclobacteriaceae bacterium
TTAATTCATAGGTGATGATCTTCTTTTGTTTTCCCTGTTGGAAGGTAATGGGGACAGATCCTGCTTTAGCGGAGGGGTTGATGTTAAGATAGAGAAATTGATAATTAGGATTCTCAGTCTTTTCGCTGCGTAAAATTTCTACACCTTCATATTGTAAAGTTGCATGAGCGGCCGCAATGTTTTTTCCGTATACTAAAATCTGAAGTTCGTGCCCTTTCATACCAACCCACCAGAAGGGAGGCTCTACACGCTGAATATCAAGTTGTTGTTTTTGGGCGCAAACAGCTCCTGAAAATAGAACCGCAGCAATACACGTGGTGAAAATTTTTGAAAACATGATATGTAAATTGTTGTAATTCGTAAATACAAAGTAAAGATAGACTTGTATTTTTGTTTAAAGTAAAATCCTATGTCCAAAAAGGTTATAATTCTCTTCCTCACTGCCACTGTATTGTATGCATGTGCCAAGGTGCCTATTACCGGCCGCTCACAATTGAGTTTGATTTCAAATGCTGAAATTATTCCTATGGCCACAACCCAATACCGGGAGGTGATAGCCAAAGGCCCCCTTTCCAGCGATCAACAGCAAATTACATTGGTGAGGACTGTAGGGGTCAAAATTCAAAAAGCAGTAGAACAATTTATGGCTGAGAAGGGCATGTCATCTGAGCTTCAGGGATTTGCCTGGGAGTTTAACGTAATTGATGATCCGAAAACGGTAAATGCGTGGTGTATGCCTGGCGGAAAAGTTGCATTTTACTCAGCGATCCTTCCCATATGCCAGAATGAGTCAGGTGTTGCTGTCGTGATGGGCCATGAAGTTGCACACGCTATTGCAAATCACGGTCGTGAACGCATGAGCCAGGGGCTTGCACAGCAAATGGGTTTGAGCACGCTTGGTGCCGCGATGGGCCAAAATCCAGGACTCACGAATCAGATATTTATGCAAGCAGTTGGTTATGGGTCTCAACTAGGAATGCTGAAGTTTTCTCGCACACATGAATCAGAAGCTGATAAGATCGGTTTGATTTTTATGGCAATAGCCGGATATAATCCTGAGGAGGCTCCTAAATTTTGGGAAAGAATGTCTGCGGGAAGTTCAGGACAAAAGCCACCTGAGTGGTTGTCTACACACCCATCGGATGAAACACGCATTGCTGATCTGAAAAAAGCAATGCCTGAGGCGATGAAATATTATAAACCCTAGGTATTCATGCCAACCGATATTGAACATTTCCGCAACCTGGTTTCCTTATCAGCAGCGGATGGAAAGATCGCTGATGTTGAGCGGGTAGCGCTTTCCAAAATCGCATTTGAGCGAGGCATTCCGCTTGATCGTGTGAATGTCATGCTCAACAAAGCGGACGAATACAAATACCTGATTCCTCAAAACATGAAGGATCGCGAAAAGCAGTTAGAAGAGATGATCATGTTTGCGCAGATCGATGGAGAGTTTGCGCAGGCGGAGCTCGAACTCATTACTACAGTTGCCGAGCGGTTGGGTTTTTCGAAGAGTGAGTTGGATAAGTTTTTAGGGAAGTGAGGTAACGTCACTTCGAGCCGCAAAAAGTTAAAAGAAATTACCGGAACTATATTGCGAGAAGTCCCCAATTCTGTGCTGCTCATTCTTGAGTGCTTCTAATCCGGGGATTTCTCTCCCGACAAATTGTCGAGACGCACCTTCGCACTTCCTCTGGTGCTCCATCGTAATAACGGCCTAATGGTAACGTCACTTCGAGCCGTAAAAAGTTGATAGAAATTAGCGGAACTTTATAGCGAGAAGTCCCCAGTTCTGTGCTGCTCATCCTTGAGTGCTTCTAATCTGGGGATTTCTCAGTCGCGCTTTCGCGCATCCTTTGCTTGCTCCTTCGAAATGACGCGGGATTGAGGTTACTTCTTTTTATTAAAATCCCTCAACTTAATTTCCGTAAGCTTTCGCTTCGTGTCCATTGGGAAATCACCATTCATCATCCAGTCGTAGTAGGAGGGTTCTTCTTTTAAGACGGCCGTTACTTTTTTGCTTTTGTGTTTGCCGAAATTGAAATGCTCCTCTCCCTTGATCATAATCATGCGGCCAGCTAAATCAACTACCTCAGAGGAGGTAAGTTTAGCCAGCACATCCATATCATTTTTTATTTCACCAACTTTATTGCCAAGCCCGTCAGTAACCGGTTGATCTATATAACGCTCAACTTGCGCAAGCAAGACTTCCATAGAAGCCTGCGTGTCCGCTTCAGCAGTGTGTGAATCAGCCAGGTCTTTACTTAAATAGAATTTGTAGGCAGCGCTCAATGTTCGCTTCTCCATCAGGTGGAAAATCTTTTGTGCGTCAATGATTTTCTTGCGACTGTAATCAAACTCAACGCCTGCACGTAAAAATTCTTCCACCAGCATCGGGATGTCAAATTTTAAGATGGCAAATCCTGAAAGATCGGCCCCTTCCAGAAATTTCGCGTATTCTTTGGCTACATCTTTAAAGAAGGGTTTATCCTTCACATCTTCATTACCGATTCCGTGGATTGCAGTAGATTCGGGTGTGATCATGATTCCAGGATTGACCAGATTTGATTTCTTCTGAATTTCTCCATTTGGCATCAGTTTGATCACTGCTATTTCAATGATTCGATCATTTGTAATGTTGATGCCTGTGGTTTCAAGATCAAAAAAGCAAAGCGGATTACGCAGGTTAAGCTTCATAGAATAAGGTAAAGAAATTAAGCCACGATTTTATCGGCCAGCGAGTTTACACTCAGTCCTCCGAAATTACCCGAACTCATCATGACAAGATTTTTATTTTTCCAGTTCTGAGAGGTTAGGAAGGTCTCGAGTTGCTTAGAATCGCTAAATACTTGCAGTGAGGGGTTACCGAAAGCACTCTTAATATCGTTTTCTGTGATCGGCTCGAGATTCTTGGATGCTATTTTCTCTGGATTATAATACACCGCAGCAG
>DASTYM010000379.1:0-10039 GCA_035764995.1 Cyclobacteriaceae bacterium
AATCCGGAGAAGTAATAGTATTTGATCTATAAACAAAAAGTCCCCCGACTGATCGAGGGACTTTTTTATTTCAGGACTAGTCATAGTGATTGAGTAAATTTTCTTAACCCCTTTGCGGTGAAAAATTAAACCGCAAAGGCGCAAAGGCGCTAAGTTTAACGCAGAGTCAGCGTGGTGTGAAAAAATAGGACCAAAGAGAACGCTACGAAACGCAAAAGTTTAAAGGCACTGCAATCGTTAGCATAAAAAGATCTTTAATGCAAACGTATTCTGTACACTTTCTCAACTCAAAATCATTCAAGTTTCACGAAAAGATTTCCGCAAACGATTTTTTAAGTAAAAAATCAACTTTACTTACTGCGCGCCAACTTTCATAGATACCCACCGTATGTTTGTATAGAAATTAAGAAACAAAACAAAGAAGTTATGAAAGCGAAATTATTTTTAGCAGCAGCGCTTGTCTTAGTAGGCTCAGTAGCATTTGCATCAGACGTAAATGAAACCAAACTGGTTGTTGTACGCAACCAGGCATCAGATGTATTCAAAGTAATTTTTGAAAGCCAGAATTATGTGTTTGCTACGGTGAACATTTTTGATAATGCAGGAAACCTCGTGTTCCAGCAAGATGTGAAAGGAAAGAACGGATTCATTCTTCCAATGAATTTCACAGGACTAACTTATGGAGAGTACTCAATCGAAGTTAAGCAAGGTTCTAACAGCTGGAAACAAACTGTTAATTATGAGACTCCCGTACTTGAAGCAAGGAACTCGTCTTCGTCTATTCAGAATGTAGCCGTATCCAAGCTGTTGACTGATGGAAAGTATTTACTTTCTGTATCAACTGCTGAGGAGCAATTTGTACGTGTTAATATTTTTGACACCAACGATTCTCTTCTTCACACCGAAACAAGAAAAGCAAATGGCGACCTGGCTATCGTTTACAATGTAAAAGATGCATCTGGTGAAGTGACATTCCAGGTAACTGACAAGCTTGGTTATTCAAAGACAATTAAGAAGTAATTCCCTTAAAAGTATCAATTAGCTAAGAGCCTTCCCGATCTTCGGGAAGGCTTTTTTATGTTTTATTACACATTTCTGTGCCCTCAATGTGCATTTCCTCTGTGACCTCTGTGGTGAACTTCCACTTTCATCACAGAGCGCACATAGATTTTTTCTTTAAGTGAATAGAAAATGCATTTCCAAATCTTCGGGAGCCTTTCCATTGTCCCTCACTCAGAATGGGTGATACAAAATGATACACCTGCTGTTCAAGTCTGAACAATTCTCACATGATCATCATATCATTAAAATAAGTCTAAATAATTTTCAACGTGTTATTGAAGTGTAAACATGCCAATGTCATGTGAAAACTGAGTTTAACATTGATTAACATTTTATTTACGTTCCTCCCGAAACTATTGGAACAACCGAGTCGTCTTGATTGTGTAGGTCAAACAACCGTTAAAAATGAAAAAATCTTTCTCAATTTTAGGAATGCTAATGTTGATTAGCAGTGTAGTGCTTGCAGGCGGGATTGATAATCCTTTAGTGCCATCAAACATGGCAATCGTAAAAACGAATACAGGGGCTCGCGTATTTTATTCTACAGAAAAGAGCAGCAAGGTTCGTATCAGAATTTATGATACCGATGACAAGGAAGTTTTCTCGGATGTGATTAAAAGCAAAGAAAACTTCTCCAGGCTTTATAACCTGAAAAACCTTCCAGAAGGAGAATACCGGGTGGTTATGGAAGATGAAAATGGAATACGCGAAGAGCTTTTCAGTACCCGAAAGAAGGTTGAAGTACTATCATCCATTATCTATTCAAAGACGCAACAGAAATGCCTGGTAACATTTTTTAGTCAGGATGAGGCTGATGTTAGCGTAACATTACTTGACAAGAATAAGAAAGTGTTGGCTTCTGATGAGCTATCGGTTAACGGACAGGCAGCCAAATTATTTAACCTTGAACAGCTGAAAGGCCCCGTGACTGTTGAAGTTTCCAATGCAAATGGAATTGTTCGAACTTCAGTGATTGGAAATTGATAACCAAATCTCTCTTGCCCTCTGTGGTGAAACCTTGCAGTTTTTTTACCACAGAGATCACAGAGGTCACAGAGAATTCTTGTATTAATAAAAAAGCCCCGACCAGATCAGGGCTTTTTGTTTTTGATTACATATTCCTTCGATACTGCCCACCTACTTCGAAGAGGGCTTTGGTGATCTGGAACAATGAACAAACCTTACAAGCCTCCATCAATTCAGCAAAGATATTTTGATTTTGAATTGCAGCCTGCTGAACCCGCTCAATCTTCTCAGCTGAGTCGCTGCCATGAAACGCATGCAGGTTTCTGAGCATCTTGATTTGATATTCCTTCTCTTCTGTTGTCGCACGAATTACTTCCTGCGGAATGATGGTAGGGGAGCCTTTAGAGCTCAGGAATGTATTCACACCAATGATTGGATATTCGCCCGTGTGTTTCAGGGTTTCGTAGTACAAACTTTCTTCCTGAATTTTCCCCCGCTGATACATCGTCTCCATGGCGCCCAGTACTCCTCCGCGTTCAGTAATTTTATCAAACTCAGAAAGTACGGCTTCTTCCACCAGTTCGGTAAGCTCCTCAATGATGAACGATCCTTGCAACGGGTTTTCATTCTTGGCCAGTCCTAACTCCTTATTAATAATGAGTTGGATGGCCATCGCCCTGCGAACGCTTTCCTCAGTAGGAGTCGTGATGGCTTCATCGTACGCATTGGTGTGCAGTGAATTACAGTTATCGTAGATGGCATACAATGCTTGCAACGTTGTGCGGATGTCATTGAAATCAATTTCCTGAGCGTGTAATGAGCGGCCGGATGTCTGGATATGGTATTTCAACATCTGGCTTCTTGCATTTGCTCCGTATTTATTTTTCAACGCTTTCGCCCAAATTCTTCTGGCAACTCGTCCGATGACTGAGTACTCAGGGTCAATTCCGTTCGAGAAGAAGAACGACAGATTAGGAGCAAATTCGTTGATGTCCATCCCGCGGCTCAAATAGTATTCCACGTAAGTGAAACCATTCGCAAGCGTAAAAGCTAACTGTGTAATCGGGTTGGCACCGGCCTCTGCAATGTGATAGCCTGAAATGGAAACAGAGTAGAAATTTCTGACATTCTGATCGATGAAATACTGCTGCACATCACCCATCAAACGCAACGCAAACTCGGTTGAGAAAATGCAGGTGTTTTGAGCCTGATCTTCTTTCAGAATATCGGCCTGCACCGTTCCGCGAACCTGAGCGAGTGTTTCTGTTTTGATTTTATCATACACATCTTTTGGAAGCACCTGGTCACCCGTTACCCCGAGCAGCATCAATCCTAGTCCGTCATTTCCCCTGGGAAGCTGACCCTGATATGCCGGTCGTTCATTTTCCTTTCCTTTATAGATGGCAGCAATTTTCTTTTTTACCTCGTCCTCCAGTCCGTTCTTTTTAATATAGAGTTCGCACTGTTGATCAATAGCCGCATTCATGAAGTATCCTAACAACATCGGAGCGGGACCATTGATAGTCATGGATACGGAAGTTTTAGGGTCGCTCAGGTTAAAACCGCTGTACAATTTCTTCGCATCGTCCAAACAACAAATGCTCACACCAGAGTTACCGATCTTTCCGTAAATATCCGGACGATAATCTGGATCGTTTCCGTAGAGTGTTACAGAGTCAAAAGCAGTTGACAAACGCTTGGCTGGCATCGCCAAACTAACATAGTGAAATCTTCTGTTCGTTCTTTCCGGGCCACCCTCACCGGCAAACATGCGGGTCGGATCTTCTCCTTCACGTTTGAAAGGATAGATACCGGCTGTGTAGGGGAATTCTCCCGGGACATTTTCCTGCAACATCCAGCGAAGTAGATCGCCCCAGCTGTTGTATTTAGGCAATGCAACTTTCGGAACTTGTGTATGAGATAACGATTCAGTGTGTGTTTGAATCGCAATTTCCTTATCGCGAACCTTGAATTTGAAAAGAGGTTCCCTGTATTGTTTTGCTTTCTCAGGCCAGGATTCCAGAAGTTTCCAGTTCTTCGGATCAAGATTCAGTTTTACCCGATCAAACTCGGCCTGCAATACTTTAATGATATCCTTTTGGTCTTTTACTGTTTGGATCGTTTTGTCGATTGCATATAATTTCTCGGCAACTTCAGCTTGTTCATTTACCCACGTATCGTAGTTGCGATTGTTTTCAGAGATCTCGCTCATGTACCGGGTACGGTTCGGAGGGATCACAAAAACTTTCTCCGACATTTCTCGCGTGATTTCAAAAGAAGATTTCAGGTTGGCACCTGTCTTCTCAACAATCTTATCGATGATGTGTTTATAAAGCTGGTTCGTACCGGGATCGTTGAACTGCGATGCAATCGTGCCGAACACCGGCATGTCTTCCGGTTTGCTCGTCCATAGCTGATGATTGCGTTGGTACTGCTTCTTCACATCGCGCAAAGCATCCAACCCGCCACGCTTGTCAAATTTGTTCAAAGCAATGATGTCAGCGAAATCGAGCATATCGATTTTCTCGAGTTGTGTTGCAGCACCATATTCCGGAGTCATCACATACAAAGAAACATCACTGTGATCAAGAATTTCCGTATCACTCTGTCCGATACCTGACGTCTCTAATATTATAAGATCAAATCCTGCGGCCTTCAAAACCTGGATAGCTTCCTTCACATAAGCCGACAAAGCCAAATTCGATTGACGTGTTGCCAGTGAACGCATGAATACACGCGGATTGTTGATGGCATTCATACGAATGCGGTCGCCCAACAGTGCCCCGCCTGTTTTTCTTTTGGAAGGATCAACGGAAATGATTCCCAATTTTTTGTCTTTGAAATCGATCAAAAATCTTCTCACGATTTCATCGACCATCGAAGATTTACCAGCTCCACCGGTTCCCGTAATTCCCAACACCGGAGCCTTTGAAGTTTCTGACTTCTTCTTTATTTCTTCAAATATTGCTTTGTGCTCATCAAAATAATTTTCAGCAGCCGAAATAGTCTGAGCAATCCCCAAATAATTGTCAACTGTCAACTGCCCCTTGCCAATTATCTTCCCGGTCGGGTAATCACTTCTCTCTACGAGATCATTGATCATCCCCTGCAATCCCATTGCACGACCATCATCCGGAGAGTAAATTTTTGTGATGCCATGCGACATCAATTCTTTTATTTCTTCCGGAAGAATTACTCCACCGCCACCACCAAAAATCTTGATATGACCCGCACCTTTTTCCTGAAGCAGATCGTGCATGTATTTGAAGTATTCGTTATGGCCGCCCTGGTAGCTGGTCATGGCAATCGCTTGCGCATCCTCCTGGATTGCGGTGTTCACCACTTCTTCCACACTACGGTCGTGGCCGAGGTGAATCACTTCCACGCCTGTAGATTGGATAATTCTGCGCATGATATTGATAGCAGCATCGTGGCCATCAAACAAACTGGCAGCCGTAACAATCCGCACTTTATTTTTCGGTTTGTAAGGCTCCGGTGCCTTGTGCCCCGCAAGGTTAGGGGCCTGTTCCTTCTTTTTTTCCGCGCTGGCAACTTCCGTACTCATGAATTGGAGATTTTAGAACCCAAAAATACGGGAAGGGGGTGGATTAAGCTAACGGGAGTTAGTACCCAGAAAAGGGCCTTCCCGCACCCCCTTACCCCTAAGTGGTCCATCGTGGAAGAGTGGTAATCGGTGGTCAGTGATCGGTAATAGGTATCGGGGATGTCGAAATCAAGTATGGATACCAACTATCGATAACCGATAACTGATTTTACCGATTACCGATTACCTAATTAGCTTTGCACCCTCATGGAATACCCAGTCCTCGAAATTATCCCGCAACTAAAAGCGGTTCTGCAAGAAAAGACCATTGCCATTCTGCAGGCACCACCTGGTGCGGGTAAATCCACTATTCTGCCATTGCGATTGCTGAACGAACCGTGGCTGGAAGGAAAGAAAATTGTGATGCTGGAGCCGCGGAGGTTGGCTGCGCGTTCGGTGGCAGCGCGCATGGCCTCTTTATTAAATGAGGAAGTTGGCAAAACCGTTGGCTATCGCATACGCTTTGAAAATTGTACGAGCGATGCAACACGTATTGAAGTTGTAACGGAAGGAATTCTTACGCGTATGATTCAGCGCGACATCACACTGGAAGGCGTTGGAATAATTTTGTTTGACGAATTTCACGAACGAAGTCTACAGGCTGATTTAGCCCTGGCATTAAGTTACCAGGTACAGCAGACCTTGCGGGATGATTTGCGATTGTTGATCATGTCGGCCACGCTCGAAGGGAATAGTTTGTCAGCGATATTCAATAATGCTCCCGCGATTGAGAGTTCTGGAAGGCAATACCCGGTTGATGTCAAATACCAACAGCCGGAGGATGAATCACTTTCACGCGCTATGACCCGATTAATCAGAAAAGTTTTGAAGGAACAAACAGGGGATATGCTCGTTTTTCTTCCGGGCACCGGTGATATCATGCGGGTGCAAAATGATCTTGAAGAGAACTCCGAAGCTTTTGTTGTTCCGTTGTATGGCGATCTTCCCTTTAAGAAACAGCAGGAAGCGATCTTGCCACATCCGGAAGGAAGAAGAAAAATTGTGCTGGCTACTTCTATTGCTGAGACGTCACTCACCATTGAAGGAATTACAACTGTGGTTGACAGTGGTTACGCCCGTGTGCCACGATACGATGTTCGAACCGGGCTCACACGTCTGGAAACAGTTCGCGTTACACTTGATTCAGCAAACCAGCGGGCGGGGCGAGCAGGGAGATTAGGTCCGGGTGTTTGTTATCGACTGTGGAATGAACGCAGTCATCATCAACTGCAGGCCGTTAGGAAACCTGAAATTCTCGAAGCCGATCTCGCATCACTCGTGTTAGAACTCAGCGCGTGGGGTGTGCAGAAAATTGAAGAGCTAAAATGGATCACGCCACCCCCCAAGGGAGCACTGTTGCAGGCAACTGAATTACTGGAGCAACTTGGTGCTTTAAATGAAGGCATCATTACTGCTCGTGGAAGAGCAATGGTGCAACTACCAACTCATCCGCGTTTAGCGCACATGTTGTTAGAAGCACAGGAAGATAATCTTGTGGCGCTTGCCTGTGATGTGGCAGCAGTCATGGAAGAACGTGATCCCTTTCAAAAAGAATCTGGTGCAGACTTGTCCTTACGAATCGAAGCATTACGAAAATGGCGTGCTGGCGAAAAAGTATTTGCCGACAAAAATGTGTTAGAACGCAGCGAACGTCTCTCTGCTGCATGGCGAAGAAATTTTAAGATCAAGGAAGAGAACAAGATGCCATCGGGTCATACCGTTGGTTTGCTGGTAGCTGCTGCATATCCCGACAGGATTGCAAAACAACTTGATAAAAATGGCAACCGCTATAAGTTGCCCAATGGAAAACTTGTAACGCTGGCGCAGCAAGATGATTTGGTTCGCGAGCCATGGCTATCCATCGCACAACTGGATGCCGGACAAAAGGAGGGTAAAATCTTTTTGGCTGCAGCGGTGGATGAAAACGAACTTGATCACCTTGCGCTTGAGCGTGAGGTTGTACGGTGGGATAAAGAACGCGAAATGGTGGTGGGGGCGCAGGAGAAAAGCGTTGGTAGCTTGATTCTCGCTTCAAAACCGCTGACTAAAATCTCGGATGAAAAACGGATAAAGGTTTTGATTGATGTTATCCGCAACGAAGGATTGAAAATTTTGGGTTGGGGTGAAACTGAAGAAAAATGGCAAGCACGTGTACTGAGCTTGCGTGCCTGGCGAAAGGAAGAAGAATGGCCTGATGTAAGTGAGGAGCATTTACTTACCACACTCGAGGAATGGCTGAGTCCTTATTTAAATAATGTTTCAAAGCGATCGGATTTTAAAAAACTCGAACTGCCAAACATACTAACTGGCTTATTGCCCTGGAATTTGCAAAGCAAGCTGGATGAACTCGCACCCGCCAAAATCGAAGTTCCCAGTGACTCGATGATTGCCGTTCAGTATTATCCCGATGGTCGCCAACCTGAACTGGCGGTTCGCTTGCAAGAAGTTTTTGGTCTGCTGGAAACACCAACAGTAAATGATGGAAAAACAAAAATGGTCATGCATTTATTGTCGCCTGGGTACAAACCTGTTCAAGTCACACAAGACCTGAAAAGCTTTTGGGGCAATGCTTATACGGAGGTCAGAAAAGAATTGCGCGCCCGTTACCCTAAACATTCATGGCCTGAAGATCCGTGGACAGCGAAAGCAGTGAGAGGGGTGAAGAAGAGAACCTGACCTTCGTGTTTTACTTTTTTACCTCAGTCTCAAGGAGAGCTTTTAGTTCACTTAAGTCTTTATCAAGTTGTGTTGAGTTCCATTTGATTGCTTTTGAAATCCACAGCAGGTCATTGAAATAAATCATTATTTGCGCATCCTTTAAAAACGCATTGATTTCACGGTCAGTGATTTTTCCTTTGATTCCTCCTTTGGACTGATAGCGAATACAGAATAGAGCTAAGTCGGGATAGGTTTTGCTTAAGTAGCTGCGATATTTAACCCATATATCAGCCTCAGCATCGATTGCAACATTAAGCTGGTTCTGACGCGAGATGATGTTATTACATTTATTGATTAAATCTTTCGACTTGAACAATTTTAAATCTCCACTTTGACCGATTGATTGAAACGATTTGATGAGATTCTGTTTCTTGATGAACGCAAATGATGCACACATGTCTATTGAGAACCTCTCTATGTCTTCGTAATTTCCTTTTCTCAAGATTGAATCCATCCGAGGTTGCTCGAAATTCAGACCTTCGAAAATTTCCGCAATGTCAAGAGAATCTGATTTTATGTCACCAAGAAGTAGAACATATTGTTCCCTTTCTTTTTGTTCGTCTTGCCTGGAATTTCTCCATTCTTCAAAGATGAAAGAAATTGTAATGCCGATGAAAATTACGATGACTTCAAATACATACTTTTTCAAAGTACTCATCAGAAGGGAACGTTAGGTAGGAGATACCGAATTTATTCCAATTTTCGAACTAATCCAATCTCTTTATATACCCGGTTGATTTCCCCTCAAATCCAATTCTCGGATAAAACTGGTGCGCGGCCTGCCTCTCTTCCCGATTACCACTATTCAAAATCATCAGCCTTGAGTTGAGTTTACGCGCATGTTTTTCTCCAGCTTCAATGAGTTGCTGTCCCACGTGATGTCTTCTAAATTCTTTCTTAACTACGAGCGCCTGTATCCTGATGAAGTTGCCATCTTGTTCCCAAAAATAATTTTTATTGATGCCGATATAACCTACAACCTGATTGTCCATCTCTGCAACAAACGTCCAGTAATTTTCCAGCTGGAGAATTTGTTCCATTCGGATTTTCATTTGTTCAACGGTAGTAGGATAGCCTAGTTCGTTTGTTAAAGCCGTTACGCTATTCAAATCGGGCCACTCAAAGTTTCGGATGGTGATGGTTGTTTCTGGCATGTATAAAAGTAAGAAAAGGCACCCATTCCTGCGCTCACCCCGCACCCCTAAAGGGGCCCATCGCACAAGGGCGGTGATTAGTAATCGGTGGCCAGTGATCGGTAATCGGTGTCAGAGATGTGTAAAATCACTGTGGTTACTAACCGATAACTGATTACCGACTACTATTAGGGAGAGGGTACGCGCAGGGTATTGTTCTAATTTTTGATATATTTCAATATGAACTGAAATCCATTTCAAATCAGACTATGAAACCTTTACTCCTTTTCTTCTTCATTAGTTTTTCAATGATCGCGTTTGCCCAGGATATAAAATTAAAACTGGCCTCGGATGTATGGCCCCCTTTCACCAATACTCCGGAAAACAAAGCCTTTGCCATTGATCTTGTGAGGGAATCTCTGCGCAGAACCGGAACTGAAGTTGTAAATGAAATTGTTGACTTTACGAATGCTATTCATGGAATAGAACAAGGCGTGTACCATGGGAGCTCTGCTGTTTGGAAAGACAATGAAAGAGAAAAATATATGGCATTCTC
>DASTYM010000380.1:0-21881 GCA_035764995.1 Cyclobacteriaceae bacterium
CCTTGTGTCCTTGTTTTTTGAATTCATTTGGTAAGTCATTACATGGTCTGTAACCTCCGTTTATTCCTGATGACACAGGCTGTTCATTCCCTAAATAATAAAATTGAGGCTCAGAATTTGTCCACTTATAAATTCTTGCTATTTGATTTGAAATCTCTGGTCCACCAGCAGTGTTACATGGAGAATTATCTTGGTCTTCCGTCTCACAACTCAAGTTTAGAGTCAATCCTGTTAAAAGTAACAGGGTCGCTAATTGATTAACTGTCGTTTTAAATGCATTTAATTTCATAGCCCGCTAAATTTAATTTGCCCTAGTGCTATTGTCTATGGACCCTGCTCTATTGCTACCAACGTTTGTGTTTGTCGCGGCTTGGCTTGGGAGCGTTAATAAATAAATTATTCACCAAAACGTTAGACACTAGGCCTTTCAATTTAGTTGCAATTGGAGATCACTGTGATTGGCGGACACTTTCAGCTCACTTTGTTTTCTTGCTCGTCACATAATCTATGGCATTTGAAAAGGTTGTCACCCAATAGTCTGCTCCGTTTTCTTTCAGATACTCTAAAAACTGTCGGTGGACTATTGGTGAAACTTTGAATAGAGGACTACCGATGCCGTGAAACTGATAGACTCCCATTTTGCCATTTGTTCTTACTTCCTTTTGCAAAACTTTGCATAATTCACAAGCTGACCCACTTCGCTCATGTAATTTGTTTTCAATGTTCATGGAATGAATTCTGAGGATTGCAAAAATATAAAATATCCTGATTGCCTACCATCGGAATCCAACCAGATAATGTCATTCCATGGTGTTGATTCCATTATTGATAAAAATCAATAATGGCGTTGACTTTAATTAATGGTTTCAATCTTGAACGTCTCTAATTTTATCACTTCACGTGAAGTCCAGGGAGGATGTTGCGGAACTGTAATGGAAATAATTCTGAAGCTAATTAGTTTTTTTGTCCCTGTGACCAGAAAAGTCAAATCTGACCATAGCGGGGATCTTGAGTTGACAATATTTGAAGGTAAGAAGGTACTTGATACAGCCAATTCAAACTATTCTTATGGGACATTACAGAGGGTCTTGGAGTTTGCACTTCAGAAAATTGATTTATCAGATGTGAAGAATGTTTTGGTAATGGGCCTTGGAGGGGGATCAGTTATTAAAAGTTTACGAAACGTTTTTAATTATAAGTTTGGAATTGTTGCAGTTGAGATTGACCCGAGTATTATTGAGCTTGCAGCTAAGGAATTTGGCGTAACCTCTGATTCTCAAACAGAAATTGTTTGTTCTGATGCCTATGAATATGTGCTTAAAGATTATAAAAAATTCGATTTGATCATTATTGATTTGTTCATTGACAACAAGGTTCCTGAAGAATTCCTATCAATACAATTTTGGAAAAATGTAAAGTCAAAAGTTCGTTATAATGGTTCAATAATTTTCAATTCAATAAACGTTAATAATGAGACTTTTGAGCTGATTAAAAGCGAATTAAGATGGGAGTTTATCGTTAGTGAATTTGATAAATTAGAAAACGTAAATCGCCTCTTGATTGCCAGGTGGCGTCAAGAAATTTAATTTCTATTATAAGGCAGCTGTGCTTAGAAACTTGCGATCATTTTATGAAAAGTATAAAGCCTACGTTAAGGTTGACCTTATCATGTATGCAGTTCTATTACTCTCAATTCTCCTGTATTTTGTCTTTAGCCTTATTTTTTGAAAATATATCGTATGGTTTTCGAGCTTCTCAAACTGAATGTAGAAATGGCGGATGATGACTTCAATTCAATCTATCCCGAGAGGATAAGAGTTTTAGCCTATAAACACTGGACCCCAGTATCTGTTGCCAGGATATCCTCCGAGTTTTTGGTTGATAGACCAGGGACCAGAGTCCTGGATATAGGATCAGGGGTGGGTAAGTTTTGTCTAGTAGGAGCAGTTAATACGAAAGGGCATTTTACTGGTGTTGAACAACGACCAGAGTTGGTTAGAATATCGCAGGAGCTTTCCACTTCCTTTCGCATTCGCAACATAAAATTTATCGATGCAAACATCACATCAATAAAATTTAATGATTATGACGCGTTTTACTTCTTCAACCCATTTTTCGAAAACGTGGATATGCACAATAGAATTGATGATACCGTTAAACTTGATGTTCAACTTTACGATGCCTTTTCGGTTGCCATAAATTTGAATATGCGTCTTTCATAATTCTTCGCACTGCAAGTGCCCATAGGAATGGACTAATGAGAATTAATGAAATAAGGGTAGACGCGATGTTGGCCGTAAGTGGACTGGTAAACAAACTTGCGACAACCGGGTAAAGGAATTGTTGGGAGAGAAATATCAGAGCACCGGTCAATACCGAATGTATCACTGCGCTTATCGCGTAGCCTCGAAGTAGCACCTGCCATTCAGAGTACGCGGATAATTGTTGGGTACTCGTACTGTATCTATTAAGGCCATTCACCCATTTTTCAGGCAATCTGGTTTCAAAAAATGAATAGACTGCAGATGATCGATTGATCAGGAACGGTGTAGTTAAAGTCGTAATTGCCGAAACGGTAATGGCAATGGGATACAAAAAATCACTTGTAACCTGCAATGAAATTCCCAATCCCGCGATTATGAAAGAAAATTCACCTATCTGTGAAAGACTCATCCCAGCTTGAACAGAATGTTTTAAAGATTGGCCACTTAGTAACGCTCCTACAATCGTAGCTAGTGGCATTCCGATAATAACAAGTAAAGTTATAATGCTAATTGGCTGCGCATATTCTTTCAGAACCCCTGGATCAATCATCGTTCCGACAGACACAAAGAAGACTGCGGCAAATAAATTTTTAACCGGCATGATAAGGGATTCAATTCGCTCGCCTTTCGCTGTTTCCGCAAGTATTGAACCCATGATAAAGGCGCCCAACGCTGCTGAAAACCCTACGTTCACAGCGAGCATTACCATCACCAGACACAATGCAATTGAGACGATCAGTAACGTTTCATCATTCAATAATTTTTTAGCATGCTTAAGAAAAGTTGGGATCAAGAAAATGCCTCCCAGGAACCAAAGAGTCAGGAAAAACACAAGTTTAAGAACTTGAATAATTAGGTCTGTCCCGGAGAACTTTTGACTAACTGCGAAAGTTGACAACAATACCATCAACACAACCGCGACCAGATCTTGAATTATTAGAACACCGAATACAAGACTTGCAAATTTCTTAGTCCGTACTCCTGTTTCGTCAAAGGCCCGAACAATAATGGTTGTAGAAGAGATCGAAAGAAGGGCACCTAAGAAAATACTATCGACATAAGACCACCCTAGCAATTTTCCTGTTGTAAAACCAAGTCCAAGCATTATAGCTATCTGTACAAGTGCAGTGATCGATGCTGTGCCACCGACTTTCACTAGTTTCTTAAAACTAAATTCCAGCCCGAGAGAAAACAGAAGGAAAATAACACCTATCTCAGACCAAACGCGAACATTCTCTGAGTCAACCACTGTGGGTATCAGAGAGAAGTGAGGGCCAACCAAAAAGCCTGCAATAATGTATCCCAGTACCACTGGCTGACGAATCATTTTAAAGAACAATGTGGTTATTCCTGCTACCGCCAGAATAAGGGCCAAATCTGAAACGAAATGAGGAAAGTGCGGCATTTTTGAACGCTTAGTTGAAGGAACGTTCAATATACTCAACTCCAACTGCGATGGCGCGCAATAAAAAGTTAGCCCTTAAAATTTAATCTCATTTTAATATAGAGTGAATCGGACCTTTAAATTATTGTCCTTTTTCTATTACTCGCGCCCACGTGCGGGGTTTTTGTTGAATCTCCGTGTGATTATTAATATTTGGTGTCAACTGAATTTAATCTTTTATGGTTCTGTTATAGGATGCTTTGAGGTAATCAATAATCTGTTTGGTAAATTGTTTTTCAATTGAAAGTATTACCATGTGAGAAATGCGGGGCATGGGTCCAGTGAGTTTTGATTTTTGTAATGTGGCTGTAAATTTTTCGCTTCCCAAGTCCATTCCCAAACGGATTTCATTTGGTTTGATATTAATTGCCGCAAATTCCCTTGCTGCAGTGAATGATAAATAAGTTTTCTTGGGAATGAGTTGTGTGCCGGGAAATTGTTTCAGAATCTTTGATGAGACAAGATTGAATAGGGCCGTATTGTTTCGCTTTTTTGAAATTGCTTTTCTAACAGATTATCTTCATTGATGTAAAAGGGTTTTCCACTATCGATAAAAATGCGGATGTAGATTTAAAAAAGAAAACGCGCTATTACAACGCTTTATACAGCGAGTAGTAGAAAAGTACTATTGACAACTCGGCAGAATTGACTATGTTATGTATTCTTAAAAAAATTATTTCAAATTGAAAAGGTATCTCTTCGCATTTCTCTTTAATCTTTCAGCCTGCTCCTTATTTGGACAATCATCCGAAAATTTAAAGACACCGGAACCTAAAAGATTCATTGATAGAATAGAAGTATTTGCGGGACCAAGTTTGTCCCTCAACTACGGAAACAAATTCATTGAAAATTATGAGGACAAGAATGTTACAAACAAGCGACTGGTAAAGCCGGGATATACATTCGGTATTGGAGTTTATCATCCATTATCAAATCGTTTTGACTTAAATGTTCGAGTCCAATTCGAACAAAAGGGCACAAATAATGAATTAAATACCCCCGCTCTTCCTGATGGTAGAATTGTAAGCTCAGACAATTATTCATACAGGTACTTAACATTGGCGGCCACACCACAAATAATTGTAGGCAGAAAAATGAATTTTCTGATAGCGATAGGCGGGTATTATAGTCAAATAAAAGGAATTAAGGGTAGCAGTAAAATAACTGACACAAATGGAACCATAAACAGTGAAGGATCTTTTGAAGGTAGATATTTTTATGACCTGGCAGATGATGGAATTAGAGAAGGCTTTGCATGGATGCCAAACCTAACAAGCATAGAAAATTATGATTTTGGTCTCGTTCTCTCAGTAGGTTATAAAGTTCCTCTACATGGACAATACCCAATCTTAATTCAGCTACAAGACAATCTTGGAATCAACAATATCAATAAAGACAATCCTTATGAGCTAAAAGAACGAGGTCATTCTATTGCCTTAATTTTTAGTTACTCAATCAAATTACCACCTAAAAAGTAACGATTATGAAAAACCATTTTACGTTGTTTATCCTGCTACTATCAGGCCTGCCGTTAAACGCCCAGACAATCAACAAATTGACTTCTTCTACGGTCTCTGGAACAGTCTGCCCTGGGTCGGCGACTTCCTATGAAGTAGTAAGTGTTCCGAGTGGCTGCCAAGTTGTTTGGTCTGCAACCAACGGTCAAGTAACTCAAGACGCAAGTAATCCTCGCAAAGCATCAGTGGTATGGGCTGATACTCCAGGAGCATCAGGAACGGTTAAAGCAACGTTCGGTAGTTGCAGTAGTGAAGGTAATAACGGAACCTTTGCAACAAGAACTGAATTGATTTTATCCATAAAAGATCAGGCATGGGGATCCTATGGTACCTCCATAAATATTGACTACTGCACTCCAGCACAAGTAAATGTTTCAGTACCACGTATGTTTGTACAGGGTACAGGAGGCGTAGGCGAACCGGCACTCACAGAGGTAATATACGCGTGGACACTACCAAACGGTTGGCGGGAGGTTGGTACAGGCAGAACAGGTTTTTTTGGCACAACAGCCTATTTTGTTGCCATCGAGCCACTAGCAAATAATTGTTCCAAGCCAGGTAATGTTACAGTGTATGGCACATTAGTCGGAGCAGGACCATTTTGTAATTCGGCGGCAAATTCTGCAACCGCGACGATCGCATTGAATGGCGTTAATCCTGTTGCCACAGTAGTACCTCAAGGTGGTTATAATGGTAGTTTCGCGTGTAACACAAGTCCCGTAACATTTTATGCAACAACTGCGGCCCTAAGTTGCATAAGTACCTACAACTGGACTTACCCTGGAAGTTGGTCTTTTGTTAGCCAAAGTGGGAATTCAATTACTTTGCAACCAAGTGGTAGCTCTGCAGATTCTAACCCAATCAAGGCTACTATAACCTTCACATGTGGCTCATCCATCACCAGCGGAAATTATGTTCCGACCTACGCTGAACCAGGCATAAGTGGCCCTGATTATATTTGTACGTCCGGCTCCTATTCGGTAACAAATTCATCTGGTGTATCGGTAGCTTGGACTAGTAGCAATCCAAGCGGATTAAGCATTGATCCTACAACTGGGCAAGCAACCCGCATGAACAATTTCGACGGGCGGGTTACTTTAACCGCTTCGTTAAATAGTGGATGTCTTTATATTACAAGAAATGTTGGAGTTGGTAACTATGTTCCATTGGGTATTAGTAGTTATAACTCCAACTGTTCAGGAAACACATTCAACGTGTTAAACACGAGTTTATCAGCTGCTTGTAGTGCTAATACCTCGATCTATTTTAGCTATCAGATTACAGATCCCAACTATTCGAATTTCGTGTTCACGCCTGTGTCAGTACCTTCTGGAGCCAGCTGGAGTTTTAGCGGAGGTTATTTATACATGACTGTAAATACACCTTCTTCTATGGGGTCGCGCTCTGCAACGATTGCGTTAAGCGCGACGGGTCCTTGTGGTACTTTGAACCTAAACTTTACTTCCACAGCGGTTAACTATTCTTCGTACCGTTTCTCAATTTCACCGAATCCTTCAAAGGAAGATGTGACTGTCAGTATGGAGAATGAAGATATATTAGGCGGTAATTCTCAAAAAATATATGGGATCAAAATAGTTGATTCCTTTGGGGTATCTGGCGAATCATTTGCCTATAAAGCTGGAGTCAAGTCGGTAAAAATTTCTTTAAAGGATTTTAGCTCAGGCATATATATACTTTCTGTATTTGATGGCAAAATTTGGAGCAGTGAGAGATTGATAATTAAAAACTAGTTTTATGAAGTACCTTCAGCACAACAAGTGCAAAGAAGCAAGAAGCCTCGAAAAAAAGAAAGCTTGTTGGGTTTGACTAGAACATGTTCCATGTCAAGCATACTTCAGATCTTTCGCAAAGCAATTTTGAGTCAATTAAGTCAACTAAGACATTAGTATTTTGGCTAGATTTGAATTAGAAAGAAGTTCATTGATTTTCTTCGCAAGTAATTGAGTATTTACGTTTTTTGTCTTTCCGCAGATGCTTCGCCCATTCACCGGGCGTAGTAAGTGTACCATTCTTCTTCGTTGCCATTGCTATTTTTTTCTATTTCTAGTTTTCTTATAGTTCCAATTCAGCGATTATCTGTTGATTCGCAGCATTTGTTAGGTTCTCAGTAGGCATGAAGTTACGTTTTTTGCGACATGCAAAAATGCTTTAAAGCCACCAATGAATTTTTCAGGTACTCCACAGGTTAAATGATTATCTTTATTATTATGCCTGAAAAAAGGATAAAAAAGAAATTCAACAAAACTGAGTTGGAGGCAATACGTAGCTCCCCAATGATTGTTAGAAAAAATGAAGCGGCTGATGCGTTTTTTAATTCACCAGGCTACAAAAAAATTGAAAGAAAACATCCGCGGAAGAGGTCGAAGTAATCTGAATTCTTAGATACGAGTTGTCAGGCACCCTGAATTACTTTCGGAATATGAAATCATTTGAAAAATTTGGCGATCACCACTTTTGATAAATTAAGCGAGAGAACAATATCGATGACGTCAGCTACAATCTGGGAGACAATAATTTCTATTCAAAAGACTTGACAGGTGGTTACAATCCAGATCGGGGCAAATTGTGTGTAAATCAACATCAAATGTTTGGTCAGCATGGAGAGTAAAATCCAAAACGCTAATTTTATACAAAGTTGTATTATACAAGTTTAGGTAATTGTTGTGACACTAGTTGTCATAACAATTCATTCGTGTTAATCATACTTTGAGTTGCTTTCGATAGTATTGTGTATTCATTTTTTAAACTCATGAAAGAAACAACCAATACTCAAATCACCACTTGGTCTGAGGAACACACCCTCGAAATTGTTAGAAACCTACGCAATGACCTGATCAAAGATTTTTTAGACGAGCGAAACCTGGTGGCATATTTTTCCCAGCGATTTAACAATCACGATTTAACGGCCGTGAAAATTGAATTCATGAAGAAAGACTTCAAGCAGATGCTTATTGATCCGGTGGACACAATGCTTTATAAGGAATTGATTGTTCAGATAAACGAGACATGCTCTGCTTCAATCACAGAGAAATACAGCGATCTATTTTTGAAAGATGTTGAGAAAGTCTTGAAGAAGTATAACTACTGATTCAATCTTGCTGGAATGAGTTCAAAATCATGATTAGTACACTCCATGTTCAATTCTTAACAACTCTTCCTTCACAACATCAATTCCTAATTGGGATGTGAGTAGGTCATTAGGGATGTGATTTTCCAAAGCTGGGATACTGGTCTTGAGCCAGTCTTGGAATGAGGCTTCGTTTGAATCAAAAACGTCAAGGCCAATCTGATACAATTCCTCAAGCAACAGTATTTGTTCTGACAAGCGAAATGAAAGTGGAGTTAGTTCAGACTTGCTCTTAAGTGTCCGAGGTGAAATGTTGGCAAGTAATGAAGTTTGGTCTTGATTCAGACCAAATTTATTAGCAGTGCGCTTCAAATCAGAAAATTTGAGAGGATGCTCTTTCAATTTTTGAATGGTATCGATTCGGTCGTGTCTAGCCATTACTTATTCTATAGTTCTAATTCAGCAATTATGTTTTGATTCGCAGCGTTAGTTAAGTCCTCAATCTTGAATTTATCACCACTCACAGATTCCTTGAAAGCCTCAAGTGCTTTTTTCTTGTCCCCGGAATTTAAATATTGCACAGCCTTTTCGATCGCTATTTTATAATTCATCGGTGCTAAAACTTCAGGTACGTTGGTAGCAATGTTTTTGGTAGTAAGAAGTTTAGTGATGGTATATGCTCGCATCGAGGGATCAAGCGATGGCTGGCAAAGATCAAGCACGTCCTTCTGGCTTAAGTCCTTGTTTAGCCAGGCCTTTTCATCCTGCTTATCAATGAATACTGGCATTCGCTTTTTATTGTTATGAACATACTCCAGAATGCTATTCGCTCGCGTGGTTAGCACTGTATAACTATAATAGTATTCTCCAGTTGCTTTGTCTTTACATCTGCTGTATAACCCTGCCATGGACCTTACCTTTTGATCACGGAATGTCACGTAGTAGGGAATCTTCACTGTACCTTTTTCATCAAGCCAATGCCATTCAAAAAAACCTGTTACTGGTATCAGACAGCGTTGAGCATTTTTTGCGGCATCTCGAAAGGAAGGTTTCTCATACATCTCTTCTGATATACAATTGAGTGTTTGAGTACGGAGAATCATGGCCTTTTCCTTATCACTCATGTAGTAAGGAACGAGTCCCCAGTTGAATAATTTGAAATGTTCGGGATCTCCTGCCGTTACAATCGGTGTTGGTAAATAGTCGAAGCCATTCTCATGGAAGCGATACAATCCACCATCACGGAAGGCCCTTAAAGTTTTGAGGTGTGATTTTAGTTCCGATAATTCCGGCTTAGAGTAGTGGGAGGGGAGGGAATCTTTTTGTGAGTAGGCGATAAGTAAGCTTTGAATATCATTGACTTGTCCCAAGCTGAGTGCACTTAATTTATCATCCTTCTGTATCAACGCGTTGAATCTTTCCTTGATAGGCTCCATGTCAGACGTAATCGATTCGAAGGATGCCTCATAGTGGGCTAGTAATTCAGCTTCCTTTTGCGCTAACGATTTGTGATAACACATACCAATTGAATTTGGCTTGAACCAATTTAAAGAAACAAAGCAAATTTCTGAAGCTATTTGCCCTTTTCAATCCGAACGAAGAATTGACTTAAATTGATTTGGAGAACTTGGCATATTTTTGAAAGAGTATCAATCGTTGGAATTTTCTCTCCTCTTTCAATCCGAGACAATTGGTGGCGGTCAATTGAATTCTCATGGCTCTCAAATGCCTTTAAAGACATTCCACGTTCCCTTCTAAGGAGTCTTATTTCTTTTCCGATTGAAACTTTTAGAGACTTGGGCAATCTGGTAACGCGATTTAATCCAACCTAAATCACGGTAAATGCTCAACTCGCAGGGTTGTATATGTATACAACCTTTAATAGATTTGTTAACAATTTTCGTATCCCATGAGCAAGAAGGGAAAGCGTACATTAAGGCCAGTTCAGATTAAAGCGCATCCGTACGTTGGGAGCAAGGCTGGATATTTCCATCGCTGGTGCGATGAAGCCGTTATTCGAGGTCCACACGATAGTACAGTTGTTCGAACCTATGGGCTTATAGAATTGAATGACGGGGACCTAACATTCATTGAACCCCAATACCTAAAATTCCTGAAGCCATTGCCGAAACTGGAATCCACGTAGTTGGGCCAGATATTATCCCGATTTTTTTACCGATTTAATGGTGGAATTCCGTGTAAAACGAGATTCCATTCAAGTTTTTGTTGTCGAACGGGCAGAAATTTAAATAACCAACGGGCAGAAATTACTTGAACCGTAACAAGAAGTCCAACTGTGCGGTTGGCTTGCGGGAAAACAAACTCTGTTCAAAGAGTTATATAATTTATACACTTGTTAAGTAGAAACCGCTCCGGTGCACGGTCTTTCAGCCTTTTGTACTTAACATAATGTTTAACAGCTTCCATCAATCTTTGTATTTGATGGCATCCCACTTCCATGTGCTCAGATCAATTATAACACCTTGAGCATTTAACTTTGCGGCTTTCTTTGCGGCTTGTGAGGCACCCTCATCGCAACGTCCAGAAAGTGTAATCATTACCTTACCACTTTCAATTACCTCGTAGTCACGTGTAGGTTCTGAATAAATGTAAACATCAACGCCCTGTACTTTCTTTGCTCTTGCGTTGCCTGAATTTTCTTTTGTGAATGATGCGGTAAGGAAAATGAGAATAACCGCAAGTAGGAGAGTGGATATTTTCATGGGCACGGAATTGTAAAACGAATAACGAAAAAAAAAGCCTCTTTTGCAAGAGGCCAGTTTTAACGGTTGGCTCCGTCACCCACGCCATAGGGCATCCCTGCCTTAACGCATGACAAATAACGCTATTTTTATCGGGAAATTAATAAGCCTTCGCTGGATATTTTTGGGGTTCAGGATCCTTACCAAGCAATTTTGACACCCGAAAATAGTTGTTCTACTGTTAAAGTAGCATCTGCCGCGGCAACGATCTGCTGTGATTGAATTTTTATGTATGAGAAACCGATACCGTTCCAGGTGTAAAGATTATTAAGGTTTATCTCCGTTGACGGTGCGGCCAAAACATCTGTTTGATAAAATTCAAATTCCCGATAATTACCGCTAGGCATGGACGGTGAACCTAACCAAACAGAAAAACGAGTTGTTCCAGATATCCACGCACTTGGACGGATTGATAACGAAAGCGTTCCAAAAAAGAAGTATTTATAGTTTTCATCAGGTGCGGAAGCGAGAGGGTCATCACTAACAGGGGAGAAATATGTAAACACCGTACCCGCTCCAACATGATTATAGCCAAATGAATTATTTACCGTAAGTGGATACAAAGTAGCTTGATTCATGCTCACGCCTTGCTGTTTCATATTATCAGCAAAGAATGTTTCTGTCGAAGGATCACGGTATGTACCTGGATTTATGACTATCATTTTTCTAAGTATGTTTTTGCGAGTTCAAACCCGCGTTGAAAATCTACCTCTGTCACCCATTGCCGCCCCTCTTCCATGCGTTCTATACCACGGGCAAGCCTTAACACGTTTGACTCTGTGATCTTGTCATTAAGGCCAATTCCTGAAATTTTAGATAACCCTGAAGCGTACCCGCTTGCATCTGCCAATCCAGTATAAACAGGCGCTATCACGCTTATGGTATCAAGGCCTTGCGCCAGATATCGCCTGTAAAGATTAATGAAGCCCGCGCGGACACCGTTAACAACGGTATCGAATTTCAAAAAGCCGTTATCGTTCCCGATGAGCCCGACCCAATTAGAAGGGAATTTTTGGAATAAAGCGAATGGATTATTATTTCTGATCGGCAGGTTGCCCGTCTGGTTGCTTTGGTTCCTCGAACTTCTTATAAACTGGAAAGCCAGAAATGCCAGCCCGACAAGTAGCAACAAACCAGCTAATAATTTTTGCCGCGTATTCGACATTGTGTAAAAGTTTAAGGAGTACCTGCATTTGCTGGCTCTAATTCTTTTTCGATTTCTTTGCCAAGTTTCTCCAAAGCCTTTTCTGCCTTTGCTTCCCGCGCTTTGATCAGCGATTCATTTTTTGCTTTGTCTTTTGTCAGATAAACGTAAAGCCAAAACACACCCGAGATAACGAGAACGATTACAATAAGCCATACCCACCACTTCATAGTTATCTACGTTTTCTTAAAAGCATTGGCAACAAAAGAAGAAGCGCAATAACACCCCCCACGATTAAAATAATGTTATTCGTTTTACTCGTATCCGGTAGGCCTAAAACAGAACCTAGTCCACCCTCTTTTTGTGTTGCTGTGAAAGATTGCCCACTCGCAGAAATAGGGCTTAGCGTTTGAGGAAGTGGTGTTTCAATTTTTGGCGTTAAGGTTGCCTTTGGCGCACTTGGTTTTGGCGTACCTGGCGAAAGAGCATTTGCCAAACCCGCAAGACCTGGCACAGCAAGAGAAGCAACGCCTAAAATTGCCCCGCCCGCTTTCTTTAAAAAATCGCCAAATTTTCCCACTGGTTTTTTCGTTTCCGGTTGAACTGTTTTTATAACTGCCGACTCGATCAACGATGTCGGCTTCGGTGCAACAATTGGTTTGATAACTGCCGGTTCTATCAACTTCACTATCGGTGCCGGTGTGATAATCGGAGCCGGTGTAACTGCCGGTTTAATCACTGCCGGTTCGATCAACTTCACTACCGGTGCCGCTGTCAAGATCGGTGCCGGTTGAACCGTCTTTACCGGTTCGATCAACTTCACTACCGGTGCCGCTGTTAGTATCGGTGCCGGTTGAACTGTCTTTATCAGTGTCGTTACCGGTTGAATTACTTTTACCGGTTCGACCTGGGGACGTGTTAGTGTTTCCTTAATCTTTGGAGCCGCAACACTTTCCCCGCTTTCAATATCTTCAACAAACCGCACCACATTATTCCTGTCCTTTTACGGCCGTTCCTTTCAGCGATGGAGCCCAACGTTGCATGTATCCGGTTTGAGCCGCCAAGCAATTAACCGTAACACTCTTAATCATTTTGTTGTAATTGTCGATCTGGTAGATCGGAGTATTGACAATGTTTTGAGTGTAGCCCAGACGGTACTGCAAATCCTGACGGTTCATGTTAGCCTGGACGGTACCATCCTGATAAAGCACTGTGATTGAATCGCCAGCCGCAAGTGATGGCAACGAAAGCGTTGCAAAGTCAGTGAAGTCGTTACCTCCAACAAGTAAAGGCACTTTCATCATTTGCAGGAACAAAGGCAGTTGGCCGATAGGCGCTGATGAATCCGAGTCGTAATAAACGATAGGGGTCTGAGCGGCTGAATTGGTGAACTCAAACAATACGTTTTTGTTTTTAAACACACCATCGGCAAGAGTAAGTACGTAGCTATTGGTAAGCTGGCCTATCACGCGGTTTACCCCAATGTGAGTTAACCCGTTGGCATCCGAGTCGAACACCACACCATCACCCTGCACGGTAACCTTAACACCTGTCAATTGCGTAGCGGCAACATATTCTATTCGTTCAGGTAAGAAAGAAAGGTTTGCAGAAGTCAACACGCCCGCGCCAGTCGTCAGTGTGACTAACGCAGTCGCAAGCATGGCACTTGAGTCAATACCCATGTAGCAATCAATTGCATAACAAACACCACCGACCAAAATAATACTGAAAGCGGTCTTGGCTTTCTTCCCAAAAATCATTTTGAAAATGATAAAGAACACTCCACCGAGAAGCAATAAAATTATCGCCATGAACCACCAAGCTGGGCGGCCTGAACTATCAACAGTTTTCTGTTGCGTTGATGCTGGCAAAAGTTTTTGAACTCCGCTTGCAACATCATTCGCAAAATATCCGATAGCGGCACTGCCGGCAAGACGGAAAGCGTTTATTAAAATCGGTATCATAACTTATTCAGTTTTTGATTTTGCTTTTTCTTTTGACTTGGCACCGTTTACCCGCGCAGGCGTTGTGAAAGAAAATCTTTCCAGAAGCACGAAACTTCCGATTTCTTCAAACTCATCCTTTGGATGTTGACGGGCATAGTCCTGCAGAGCGGCCAAGCATTCACCTGGACCTGTGAACTCACGAACTTTTAAGACCTGGCATTCCTGCACTTTTTGTTCACCGCCAAGATCGTAAGCACAATCACCCGTGAACACTGGGTGTTTGTGAAGTGAAAGCGAGCCGTCTTTTCCGACAGCATACGCGATGAAAACTCTTTTCATTTTCGTAACTGGTTGCGTAATGTTTCAATCCTTTTTTTCATGGCCTCTTTGGCCTTGCGCTTGTCTTCCCGTGCTTTCTTTTTTCTCAATCGGGTTTCCAGCTTGCGCAATGTCCTTGCATACGACATAAGGCTATTGATTTAATTGCTGTAATAAAGCTAAAATCCCAAAACGGGAAAATCAAGAACAATCTTCCAATTTTGGGATTTAACTGTATTCTCTGTGAAATCAGCCTTTTTTCTGATCTTTTTCCAGTGGATCAACCGGTGTTTGACACTCTACACACAAAAAAACAGGCATTGGCTGAACAGATTTTTGCCCGTTCGGTGATAAAAGTGCTGGAATCCTTCGTAAAACGAACGCTTGGATAAAAATTTCACCGTCACACTGTTTGCATTTAACAGGAACGGTCTGGCTTAAGTCGATTCTGATGATTTCCATATTTACGTTTTTGTTTAAAATTTTCGCGCGGTTTGTGCGGATTTAGCGGTTTTTGAGGTTGATTCTTATGCGCTTTATTACCCCCAATCTAAAGTCAAGGGCTGGGGAATAAGATGTTACAAACAGTTCCACCAATGAGACCATTTTCTTTGGTGTACCAAGCAATACTTATTCTATTGTTTGGGTAGTAGGATGTCAACTTAATTCCCGATAATAATTCAAAATGTGTTTTGTCAATCGAATAGTGTTCCGAGTAGTCACCGAAACCCTCGATTACCTTAATTCTTATTCTTGGTTTTATTTTAGTTGTGACCATAATTCATATTCTTTTGGTGTTGGTTTTTGTTTTGATCGCCTGACCTGGATTGAAATACGCTCAACGTCCTTTTGAAGGCGTGCGAGTTGCATGCACAGGAGGTAAAACCTTTCTGCGTTTGCTTCTTCGAGTGTCGATTCAACCTGGGTGAGCATCTTGTCTCTTTTTTAGTTTCCAGCTTTTCGGAAATCCTTTGTGTGTGTTGGCAAATCCTGTGTACTGCCATTTCCATTTTTTGAAAACTTCTTCTTCTGTCATGGTGCTAACACAGTTTTGCCAAATTCTTTTGTCCTCATGGAACGGCTGATAACTTCCGTTTGCAGTTAGTATTTGCCGCGTTGTTACTCTTGCCATTTTTGATTCGAATTCGATGGGAGCGGAGAGGTTTGTTAATTCTCTGGATACTGCAAATGTTCTAAAAGATCGTCCCACCAACGCGCCACGTTCTTCTTTACCAATTGACTTAGAGAGATATTTCGATAAGTACCACGCGTGTCTTTTGCCAGTGAGGTAGTAATTGCGTCTGCCATGTCGGTCAGGAGCCGACCCCAAGCGAATACTGTTGCGCGAATCACTGTCAAACAGACCAGACCAATACTGAGAAAGACGTACAACATCAAAGTGAGGCATATCAGCGACAAAATGAAAATGCGGATAGCCCGCGCCAGTAAACTCACGAACCCATACGTAGTTTTTGCAGTCATAACCGTTTCTTAAGTTGTGTGTAAAGGATTTTATTAATGAACGTTCACTTGCCAGGTCCGTGAATCCGGGTGACGTAGCCACAAAAATTATTGGTTTGTGAACTGGTTTTGTTCTCATATACTCGCAAGCGTCTGCTATCTTTCGTTTTTGCCATGAGTATAGCGAACCCTGAGGGCGGTTACTGTTTTCACCACTTTCTAAACTTCGTCTAAGTTTATTGTACTCCGCACGCTCAGGGTCTTCACTCATTTCGTAACGATCAAAAGCCACCGCGATTCCGCATAGGTGACTCTTGATTATCACCTCACGAAAAGAATAAAAGCCATTATCATTCCAATGATCGTTGCGACCATACCGCCAGTGAAAAAACCGAGGATATAGAAAACATCCATGTAGTGTTTCACATCGTTGTCAACCTTCGCGCCACCTAGTAGCCACGAAACGGCTTTGACCAATAGCGCCCTCATGGCCGTTCATCCGTTTTCGTTATTTCATCTGCTTTTACCCTCAATAACCTTACGTCCTCAATTCCACGTCTTTGCATTTCACGGTTGAATATTTTTTTAATCAAATCACTTGGCATTGCGGCAAGTGTTTCAAGTACGATTTCATCGCACATTAGCTCTATTTGAATCCTCACTTTTTTGATGGCCGTATTGGACGTAACAGTCCTTTTTTTTGACATATAGTTTGGGTTTAAATGTGGCGATGGTTCGAGGCGGGTAAACATCCAAGCGCACGATTTTAAACCACGTGCCGCCTTGCATTGGAATCACTTCGTAAATGCGATCGATTGAAGGAGGCATTGGAGCCTCATTAACGCTTTCCTGTGTAAAGGATTGCGATGGATAGTTACCTTGGCCAAGGTAACCTGTTATATAATTTATATTATGTTAAGTTGAATTTTTAGACCATTCTCCTCTTCTGCTATTTACACCACTGATTGCGCACAAATTATTATATATGATAGATTTGAATTCACTGAGCCAATGGAAGATAGTTTCTTACAACCTGAAAAATGGATAGCCCGCTATGGCGACTATCTTTTTTCGCTTGCAATGATCAAGACCGGTAACCGTGAGGTTGCGCAGGACCTTGTTCAGGAAACTTTTTTTTCCGCAGTAAAAGGAAAAGACACTTTTAACGGTTTATCATCTGAAAAAACCTGGCTGACATCCATACTCAATAACAAAGTCATCGACTACTATCGGAAAAAGGACGTTTTGAAAGATGCCGGGAATTACCTGGAAGCTACAGATGAATCATTCCACGAAGCTTTCTTCAACCCCGCCCCTGATGTGTACGGGCATTGGCGTAAGGACACAGCTCCTCAAGCATGGGCAGATGATGCAGACTCGGCCATGAAAAGAAGTGAATTCTATAAGATCCTTCAACTCTGTATCAGCAGGATGCCGCCTAAACTGATTCCGGTGTTTGTGGCAAAATATATAGATGAAGAAAATTCTGAGAAAATTTGTAAGGATTTTGGTCTTTCTTCGTCCAATTATTGGATCATGATCCATCGGGCTAAAGTGCTCATGCGCAGTTGTCTTGAAAGGAACTGGTTCAATAGTTGAAAGTATGCGTTATTATTTGTTCAGAAAGACTGTATTCGATTGCAAGAAGGCAACCATGCTGATCATCAAAAAAGAGAATGGTGAAGCATCTGCCTGGGAACAAATACAGGTTTTCTATCATAATATTTACTGCAAAGTATGCAGGCGCTTTGTGCAGCAATCAAGGTTGCTAAACTCCATCTTTGGTACGCTGGATCAACATGAGTATGAAAATCCTTCTCATACCCTACCCGATCAACTCAGAAACTCACTACAAACACTAATCGATCAACAAAAAAAATAATTCCAAAATTCTGTAAGGAATTGCAAAGCTCTCGTCTAAGTTAGAAAACGAAAGATTAATCCTTTTTCTATGCAACGGACAATTTTTACTTCTTTACTTTATTTTCTATTTCTCACGGGAAACGGTCAGGCCATCTTCAGCAAGAATGATATTGCCATCAACGGATACGATCCGGTCGCGTACTTTACACAAACTGCGGCTGTGAAAGGACGCGATACGCTCTCCTACCAATGGGGAAATGTAAAATGGTTGTTCAGTTCACAATCCAACCTCGATTCTTTTAAAGAAAACCCCGACAAGTATGTGCCACAATTTGGCGGCTGGTGCGCCTACGGGGTTAGTGACAATCATAAATCACCAACTGATCCTAATGCTTTTACCATCGTGGCTGGAAAACTCTATCTCAATTATAACAGGAAGGTAATGGAACTTTGGCGAAGTGACACCACCGGTCATATCAAACGGGCTAATCTGAATTGGATAAGCCTGAAAACACAATGACCTTTAAACGAATCTAACAGCGAATAAATCCCATGAAAAAAATAAAATCTGTTCTCTGCATCACATTACTGATACTTACTTCGACCGCTTATGCTCAACCCGGGCTGAGAGTCAAACACTTTAATATCGAAAAAGGAGTTGCTTTACAGGGTTATGACCCCGTGGCATACTTTACACAGAACAAAGCGGTGAAGGGGAAAAAAGAAATATCTGTAACCAGTAACGATGTGACCTACTACTTTTCTTCGACAGCCAACAAGAAATTGTTTGAAGGCGAGCCACAAAAATATGAGCCACAATTTGGCGGTTGGTGCGCTTATGCGATGGGTGCCACGGCTGAAAAAGTAGAGATCGATCCCGAAACATTTAAGATTCTAAATGGAAAGCTATATCTGTTCTACAATAGTTTTTTTAATAACACATTACCAAAATGGAATCAAGATGAAGTCAATCTCAAAGCAAAAGCAGAAAACAACTGGGGTAAAATATTCAAGTAACCAAGAAATCTAAAATGAAAATCAAGACAATCGTATCCATTGCACTCAGGTTGGTTGCATCCTTATTAATGTTACAAACCTTGTATTTCAAATTTACAGCGCAACCGGAATCAGTCTATATCTTCAGCGAAGTTGGCATTGAACCGTGGGGAAGAATCGGAACCGGTATTGCTGAACTGGTTGCTGCTGTATTATTGTTAGCACCTCCCACGATTGCATTGGGAGCCTTGTTTGCAATTGGCATCATGACCGGGGCTATTGCAACACATGTTTTCGTCCTGGGTATTGAAGTACAGGGTGACGGAGGTCAGCTGTTTGCATATGCTTTTATCATCCTGGTGGCGTCTGTAATTTTACTGACCATGTACAAACAGCAATTGCTGAATCTGAAAACCAGACTGATCAAATAATGCTCACGATGAACCGGTTGAAGAAAATCGTTTGGGTTAGCGGGCTATTACTTCTGCCAAGTCTGGTAAAAGCTCAAGGTTGCAGTGATGCCGGTTTTTGCACCCTCGGCAATCTAAAGGAATCTGCTGCTCCGACCAACAGCGAACGGCATGCATTGTCCCTGACGGTCGGAATGGGAAGTGGCGATGAAAAAGTTTTTGTCCTTACTCCCCTACTGCAATACGACTTTTCACCAAACGATCAGTTGACCATTCAGACCAAGGTTGCAGTCAACTATGCTTCAGGAAACTTAGGGAACGCAGGGGGTCTTGGAGATATCTACCTGTCAGGAACATACACTGTTAATCCGGAACAAAATTGGAAGTGGTCAGCAATGGTCGGAGTCAAACTTCCCTTGAACCCAGGTAACCTTGAAGAAAATGGTCAACCATTACCGATGCAGTACCAAAGTAGTCTCGGGACTTTTGATGCGATCATCGGTGCAAGTGTCAGAAGCAACAGGTGGCAGTTTTCTGCGGGCCTGCAACAACCATTGTCGGGCGAAAATAAAAATGAATTCTTGCCAACCCTTTGGCCGGGTAACAATGATGCAGAAAAATATCCGGCAACATCATCCTTTAGCAGGAAAGCGGATGTACTGCTTCGCGGTGCATATCACTTTATCACAAATAATAAGTTCCAGCTCACCGCAGGCCTGTTAGGTATTTATCATGTAAGCAACGATACCTATCAAGACCCAGCTACGAGTGATCAACCTATCACTATTGACGGTTCAGACGGACTCACGCTCAACCTGACAACTTCTATGAGGTGGTCAGTAGGTAGCAAGTTTCAGATTGGTCTTGTAGCCGGAGCACCTGTTGTGACAAGAGAAATCAGACCTGATGGATTGACTCGAAGTTTTGTAGTCTCCCCAGAAATCCGCTGGAGCTTTTAAATAAAAAACCTCGTCAACATTATGATAAAACAATCCCTGAAAGAACAGCTGAACAGTTTGGAAGGCTTACTTCATCAATTGAAAGATGAAGAATATACTTACCGTTCGACCATGCTTAATCAGGCAACGATCGGGCAACACGTCAGGCACGTAATAGAATTGGTTCAATGCCTCGCACAGGCGTACGAACAAGGGGTTGTTGATTACGACACTCGTAAACGAGATCAGCGAATAGAAAATTCAAGGAACTTTGCGCTTCAGCTGCTGGCAGAGATGCACCAGGCTATTGACCTTCCGGAGAAAGAATTAAAACTCGTAGTCAATACCGGGAATGGTGTCCATATAGTGAACACATGGTATAATCGGGAAATCTTTTACAATACTGAACATGCCACCCACCATATGGCCTTGATACGGGTCGCGCTGAAGGAAATGCAACTCAACATTGTGCACGACAACTTTGGAATTGCTTACGGTACGATTCGCCATAAAGAAAAAATCTCAGCTCAAGTTTAAAAGTACCTCTCCTTTCGCGATGATTTGAACATTTTGTTCTGATCTGAACAAATGTTTCAAAACCACATAACCTGGCTGTAAATCAAATCATTACGTTGACCATGAACAAGGAACATGGAACACATAATGAGTTTGATTTATACCACTACTCCCATCTTTTTGCGTATACAGTAAATATTAATGTAAAATTGATCTATGAAGTCTACTCGTAGAATCGGCTTACTGTTGGCACCGATGTTTCTATTACCAGCATTATTTTTTTCAGTATATGAGTTATCCTCACTTGGTAAGGATGAGAAAATGATCCAGGATATCTATGCGAAGCAATTGGAAGCGATTCTCTTCTCGGACAAATGCTTTAAAAATTCGTGAAGAAGTCTATGTCCAACAAGAATGTACTCGTAATTTGAACCCGCGCTTTCATTAAGGCCAGATGACCAATTATCAGTCAATAAAAAGCCTTCGGAAATATCACTTGACGGCAATCCTCCTTTGCTGGTTTGGTTGCGCGCACGCTCAAGAAGATGTAGATACCATCAAACATTTACGTGAAGTAATTGTTCAGGGCTACTTAACAAAGCAACCGATTCTTCAATCACCCGCTTCTGTGGCTATCCTGGACAAAAATGAACTCTCCAAAAATTCTCAACAGTCGCTGCTTCCTGCAGTCAACACAGTACCAGGTATCAGGATGGAAGAGCGATCACCGGGAAGCTATAGACTATCCATTCGTGGAAGCTTACTCCGTTCTCCTTTTGGTGTGCGCAACATAAAAGTATATCTCAATAATCTTCCGTTGACCGATGCCGGGGGCAATACTTACATCAACCTTGTTGATCCTGCCCTGGTCGACCGACTTGAATTTTTAAAAGGGCCTGATGGAAGTTTGTTTGGTGCAAACTCGGGAGGTGTAGTGCTCATGGAGAGCATCACCGGCAGCCCCGCATTGACAGCATCCGTCACCGGTGGTTCATATGGTATGTTTCACGAAAACCTTCGCATGCAGAACTCCTCAGGCAAAACCGAATGGAGCCTGGGTCAGGCTTATCAACGCGCAGATGGTTATCGACAGCATTCGTTTATGAAACGACTGACGGGCATCGGAACAGGTGCTGTGAAGTATGGTCTCGACAATACCATGAAACTCTTTGTTTTATATTCTGATCTGCACTATCAAACGCCCGGAGGATTAA
>DASTYM010000381.1:0-9958 GCA_035764995.1 Cyclobacteriaceae bacterium
CAAACGAGGATTTCAGATCATGGTTACATGGTTTGGTGATCACGATTAATGTCTTCTGCATTGTGGGCCTAAGTTTTGTGATGCTCTACAATAGTTCCGAACGCTACGACTTTGAGCGGATCAGGTTCATCATTTTCTCAAGTGTCGGATTAGTGGCGTTGTGGGCAATTGGATGGCCGATTTATGCGTTAGGGAAGAAGTTAATGTCTAAACAGGCAGTATAAATCGAGTCTTGTGACATCCTATCTATCAATTACTTATACCTTAATAGCTGATGAATTTTTGTAGTTAGAGAATTGGTGAAATTGATTGAAGTGAACTCAAATTTTATTTTATTAGAAGTGAATTGAAACTTTTACAATCCCGCGTGGGCAGTGTTCTGCCTGTGCGGGATTAACTACAATTTTTTAAGCTGTATTTTTGACCTGATTTTTTAGACTGTTTTACTCTTACAATCACTACACGCATTATGGCGAAAACAGAGAAAGCTCCGGCTTCCATTCAGTATGATGAATCCAGTATTAAGTCCCTCGATTGGCGCGAACACATCCGTCTCCGCCCGGGAATGTACATCGGTAAACTGGGTGATGGATCCTCCAAAGACGATGGCATTTATGTTCTTGTAAAAGAAGTTGTCGATAACTGTATCGATGAACACATGATGGGCTATGGAAAGTCCATCGATATCAAAATTACGGAATCAAAAGTTGTTGTACGTGATTACGGTCGCGGTATTCCATTAGGTAAGGTGGTGGACGTTGTTTCCAAAATCAACACTGGTGCGAAGTATGATTCGGGCGCTTTCCAGAAATCAGTAGGTTTGAATGGTGTGGGTACGAAAGCGGTGAATGCGCTTTCAAATTATTTTAAGGTTCAGGCTTATCGTGATGGTCAGACAAAATTGGCTGAGTTCAAGAGAGGTAAGCTGACAAATGATCCCAAGCAGGGGAAGAGTAGTGAGCGCAACGGAACGCTGGTTGAATTCGAGCCAGACGATTCGATGTTCAAGCATTATCGCTTCATTCCGGAATACCTGGAAGATTTAATGTGGAACTATGCTTTCCTGAATGCAGGGCTTTCCATCAATTATAACGGCCAAAAATATTATTCAAAAGACGGACTCCTTGATCTGTTAAAGCAGAAGAGTGATGCCGAAGAGTTGCGTTACCCGATCATCCATTTCAAAGGAGATGATATCGAGGTAGCGCTTACGCACGGGACACAATACGGTGAGGAATACTACTCATTTGTAAACGGACAAAACACGACACAGGGCGGGACGCACTTAGCTGCATTCCGTGAAGGCGTTGTGAAGGGGGTTCGTGATTTTTATAAAAAAGATTTCGATGCTTCGGACATCAGGGCAAGTATCATTGCGGCAATAGCTGTAAGGGTACAAGAGCCTGTGTTTGAGTCTCAAACAAAAACTAAACTTGGCTCCACAACGATGGCTCCGGAAGGAGCAACAGTGAGAGGTTTCGTTGGTGATTTTGTAGCAAAAGAGCTTGAGATTTATCTCCACAGAAACGCTGCCACTGCTGATGCTTTATTAAAGCGCATCCTGCAATCAGAAAGAGAGCGCAAGGAGATTGCTGGTATTAAGAAACTGGCGAACGAACGCGCCAAAAAGGCCAACCTTCACAATAAGAAACTCCGCGATTGCCGCTTCCACTTCGATGATCAAAAAGGAGAGAAGGGAACTGAGTCCATGATCTTCATTACAGAGGGTGACTCTGCATCCGGTTCCATCACGAAATCACGTGATGTGGAGACACAGGCTGTTTTCAGTTTGCGTGGTAAGCCATTAAACTGTTACGCCCTCACGAAGAAGGTAGTGTATGAGAATGAGGAATTTAACCTGCTTCAACATGCATTAAACATTGAAGATGGAATTGAAGGACTTCGCTACAACAAAGTGATTATCGCCACCGATGCCGATGTGGATGGAATGCACATTCGTTTGCTGTTGATGACATTCTTCCTGCAGTTCTTCCCCGAGCTTGTGAAGGCGGGTCATGTGTTTATCCTCGAGACTCCATTGTTCCGTGTACGAAACAAGAAAGAGACTATCTATTGCTACAGTGATGAAGAACGAATAGATGCTATCAATAAACTAGGAGCGAAGCCGGAGATTACCCGCTTCAAGGGTTTGGGTGAGATTTCACCAGACGAATTCGGAGGCTTTATTGGTGAGAACATCCGCTTGCAACCTGTGCTGATTGGCAAAGAAGGTCATCTGAACAAAATCCTGGAGTTCTACATGGGCAAGAACACACCTGACAGACAAGATTTCATTATTGATAATTTGAGAATTGAGTTGGATAAGGTGGAGAAGAAGGAAGAAGAGCAAGTTGAAGTTGAAGAATAAAAAGAAACAAAATCATAACTCCCCAGGAATGAGAATCGAACTTGAAACATCTGCCCTACAACAAGTACCTGAAGAAATTTTCGAGGGATCTTCGAAACGATTCAACGTTGGCCGAGATCGTGTTGTGGAAAGAGTTGAGAGCCGGGAAGATGATGGGGTACAAATTCAATAGACAGAAACCGCTCTTAAATTATATTGTTGATTTCTATTGTAGAAGATTAAGGTTGGTGATTGAAGTTGACGGAGTTACGCATACTTATGAAGACGCGGCCGAAAAGGATTTGAGAAGGCAAGCTGAGTTGGAGAAATTGGGCCTCAAGTTTTTGAGATTTGACAATCAGGATGTGCTGGAGAATATGAGTAGCGTGTTGCGGACGATTGAGGGGTTTATTGAGGAATTTGAGAAGGAATCCCTCGGCCTCCTTTGCAAGGGGGAGTGTGAGGGGAGTACAGAATAAAAACAAGTAACACAAAACCTAGCCTTCCGCAGAGGAAAGGCTCGGTTTGAAATTGAGACACCACCCAATTCCCCCTTGTAAAGGGGGCCAGGGGGATTAGAACACGAACTAGTAACATGGCAAAAAAGAAAACAACCAAAGGCAAACCAACCAAGTCGAAAGCCAAAGATGAGAACGGGGAAGATGGAATTCAATCCATCGCGATTGATGGCATGTATGAAGACTGGTTTCTCGATTATGCCTCGTATGTAATTCTGGAACGTGCGGTTCCACGCATTGAAGACGGCTTCAAGCCTGTGCAGCGGAGGATTATGCACTCGTTGAAAGAAATGGATGACGGCCGCTTCAACAAAGTGGCGAACGTGATTGGTAATACAATGCAGTATCACCCTCACGGTGATGCAGCGATTGGTGAAGCGATTGTAAACATCGGGCAGAAAGATGTGTTGATTGAAACCCAGGGTAACTGGGGTGATGTGAGAACAGGAGATGGGGCTGCTGCTCCTCGTTATATAGAAGCAAGACTTTCCAAGTTTGCATTGGATGTAGTTTATAATCCTCAGACTACCGAGTGGCAACTTTCCTACGATGGTCGGAAGAAAGAGCCCGTGACACTTCCGGTAAAGTTCCCATTGTTGCTAGCGCAGGGGGTTGAAGGTATTGCTGTTGGTCTTTCAACAAAAATCCTGCCCCACAACTTTACTGAATTGATCAAGGCTTGTATCGATGTGCTGAAAGGGAAGAACCCGAAGATTTATCCTGATTTTCCTACCGGAGGTATTGCCGATTTCTCGGAATATAATCAGGGTATGCGCGGTGGTAAGATCAAGGTGAGAGCCAAGATTGACATCAACGATAAGAAAACACTGTTAATCAAAGAAATCCCGTTTGCCACAACAACTACTTCATTGATGGAATCCATTGTGAAGGCGAGCGAGAAGGGGCAGATTAAAGTAAAACAGGTTGTTGATAACACGGCTAAGAATGTAGAGATCCAAATCCACTTGCAACCGGGACAATCTCCCGAAATTGCTTTAGATGCGCTCTACGCGTTTACCGATTGCGAGATCAGCATTTCACCAAATGCGTGTGTGATTGTAGAGGATAAGCCGAAGTTCATGCCAGTGAACGAAATCCTGAAGTACAATGTGAGCCAAACCGTTCAGTTGTTAAAGCAGGAGCTCGAGATCAAGAAGGCTGAGTTGATGGAGAAGATTTTGTTCTCGTCACTCGAGAAAATCTTCATCGAAAACCGCATCTACCGCGATATTGAAGAAGCAGAGAGCTGGGAAGAGGTGATTAGCACAATCGATAAGGGATTAAAGCCTCACAAGAAGAAATTCTACCGCGAAATTACCCGTGACGATATTATCCGTCTGACGGAAATCAAGATCAAACGTATTTCACGATACGACTCGTTCAAGGCTGACGAACTGATGCGCGACCTTGAGAAAGAATTGAAAGAAACGCTTCATAACCTGAAACATCTTACTGAATACGCAATCGCTTACTTCGAAAATTTGATGACGAAGTATGGAAAAGGACGTGAACGCAAAACAGAAATCAAGAGCTTCCAGAGCGTTGCTGCCACGGAAGTTATCGCTATCAACCAGAAGTTGTATGTAAACCGTGAAGATGGTTTTGCCGGCTTTGGCTTGAAGCGTGACGAATACATCTGCGATTGCTCTGACCTCGATGATATTATCGCCATCCGCAGAGACGGGAAAGCATTTATCTCCCGTATCAAGGAGAAAGTGTTTATGGGCAAAGACATCAAGTACATTGGAGTTTGGAAGAAGGGCGATGACCGCATGGTTTACAACCTGATCTACACAGATGGAAAGAGTGGTAAGGGCTTTGTAAAACGCTTTACCATGCCTGGTGTGATTCGCGATAAAGAGTATGATCTCGCACAAGGCAATCCAAATACTGTAGTGCATTACGTATCAGGTAATCCGAATGGAGAAGCTGAAGTAGTGGAGGTGAAGCTCACGCAATCCAGCACCGCGCGTAAGAAGGTGTTTGAATATGATTTTGCTGAACTTGAGATCAAAGGAAAGGGATCGCGCGGTAATACGCTTACCAAGTATCCAATCCGTAAAGTAGATTTCCTGCAGGCTGGTACATCAACATTAAGCAAGCTTGACTTGTGGTACGATGCTGATGCAGGTCGTTTGAACAAAGAGAAGCGCGGCAAGTACATTGGTAAGTTTGATGGCGATGATCAGATCATCACATTCCTGCGCAACGGTTCGTACAGAATTACCGGTTACGATCTTACAACACGTTTTGATGCTGAGAAGACTTTAGCAGTTGAGAAATTCAATCCGAAGAGACCAATCTCTGCCATCTATGTGGATGGAGAGAGCAAGCAATACATGGTGAAGCGTTTCCTGGTAGAAACCAGCACGGCAGATAAGGAATTTGGATTCATTTCTGAGAGCATTGGTTCACGATTGGTTGTGGTGACAACTTCTGAAACTCCTGAAGTAGAGGTAGAGCTTGTGAAAGGCAAGAGCAAGGATAAAGAGAAGGAAGTGATCAACCTGGAAGACATCATTGATGTGAAAGGCTGGAAAGCTCTGGGCAACAGACTCAGTCAGCATAAAGTGACGAAGGTCACGCTCACCGAAGAGCAGGAAGACACCGGACTGGAAGAAGGGGACGATGACAATGAGCTCGTAGAGGCGACCGAAACCGGAAAGGGTTCTCAGTCGTCAAAAAAAAAATCCTTCGAGGAAGGGCCGGAACCAGCAGCAATCGAGGAGGACGGGCAAGCAGCCCTCTTCGCTCCAGCGGAAAAGCCAAAAGGCCAGCAGCAAAAAGCAGCCCCTCAAAAACCAAAAGTCAAAGCCGAGCAAGCGGACCTCTTCGGGGCGGGGCCAAAAAAGGAAAAAGCGGAAGTAAAGCCTCCAAGTCTAAACGCAAATAAACCGAAGAAGGATAAGGGATCAGACCAAACTTTTGGAGTGGGTGAGACGATTGAGTTGGAACTTTAATGACATGTTTTTGATTTTAAATTGAGTAACTTACTTGTATGAAGAATCTACCATTCACATTTAAAGTTGAGAAAGATGGTGCTGAGTATCATGCATGGAGCCCAGAATTGCCAGGGTGCCACACCCATGGAAAGACGGTAAATCAGGCACTTGAAAATTTGAAGGATGCTGTTCAGCTTTATCTTGATACAGTGATGGAGGAAGAAATTGCCCGCCAGACTGCACAGACCCTTGATGAAGCCTAAAGAACTAATCAAGTTGTTGGAAAAAGAAGGTTTTGTCTTTGTGCGCCAATCCGGTAGTCATGCAATTTACCGTAAAATAGGTTTTAAAATTATAGTCGTGCCAATGCACAGTAAAGACATTCCAACTGGAACCTTAAATGCAATAATTAAGGATTCTGGAATAAAGGAATAGCTACTCTTTGTCGACTGGGCAGATGTAGCTATTTGAAAATTTAAGTTAGATAAGCAGCTTCCTCGTAATGAGGAGGCTGTTTTTGTTTTAAATCGAAGCTAAACTTATAAAGAAGAAATATTAATTTGAACAACCAACCCCTCTCTTATGAAACCTATCCTGCTCGCACTCTGCCTTAGCGTTGGATGTTCTTGTGGCAGCAAAACCGAAACAAGTCCAAGTCAACCTGAAGATTCAACATCATCCACGGTTGCTTCAAACTCGCAGCCTGCTATACCAGCTTACGAGCCTGAACCAATCGATACCGTTACGTTCAAAAAGTTCATAGATCTTTTTCAAGAATCCGGAGCCGACATGCCCGATTGGGCCTTGGAGTTTGTTGGGGCACAAGTTGGGGAAAATGAACACTTCACAACTCAACCGATCCTCGAAACGGAACCGGTTTATCTAGTGTGTTTTTCAAAGTTTTCACCTGTAGGTCCAGGCGTGGAAACACTTTATGTTGCAACCCTTGGAAAAGACGGCTCTGTTATTTCAAATTTTGAAATGGGAGAATCTTACCCATCCTCGGGCCCGGGTGGAGGTGGAAAAGAATATCAATACACCTATGATAGCGAAAGAAAAGTGATGTCTGTGATCAGGAGTGTGACAGATTGGGATGAAGAAGCTCAAGATGAATTTACAATTGAATCCACGAATCCATATTACATCAATAAAGATGGAGAATTGGTTGCTGGTAGAGCATATCCGCAGGTTTCAGAGGAAAAGTTAGACGTAGCTGGCCTTAGTTCATATTCAAAGGATGAATTGAAAATTATGCGTAACGAGGTATTTGCGGTCTATGGCTACATCTTTAAAACCGAGCCATTAAAAAGTCATTTTGCTGCCATGCCGTGGTATAAAGGCGAGCATGATAATGTTGATGACTATCTCACCGATCTTGAAAAGGAAAATATCGCGTTGATAAAGCAGGTGGAGAATGGGAAGTAGTATACCTCTTCTAATGTCATCGCGGACAGCAAGCGGAATGGAAACGTGCGAGACCCGCGATCTCTCTAGTGTGTAATACAGTGTGTAATACCTTGTCGTGTGAGATCGCGGATCGCTCGCAAAATCCTCCCGCACATTCCGTCCGCGATGACGTGGCATATTAACTCGCGTTACTAACGCTTAAACTTATCCCTCAACAGCGCCAGCTTTTCTTCCATACTCAACTCTTTCTCTTTTGGTTTGGAAGGCTTGTCGCGATGGTTATCATTGCGTTTTGGACCTGAACCGCCATTGGCAGTTGGTTTGCCTTTCGGTGCCGACTTTTGTTGAGGAATCTGATCGGCAAACGGATTGCTCTTCATCGACAATCCGATACGTTTGCGTTCTACATCTACTTCAACAACTGTGACTTTTACTTTCTGTGCAACAGTAACTGCCTCTTTCGGGTCTTTGATGAATTTATCTGCAAGATGACTGATGTGTACCAAACCATCCTGGTGAACGCCAATATCAACAAACGCACCGAAGTTGGTCACGTTGGTAACGATACCGGGCAAAATCATGCCAATCTTTAGGTCAGCAATCGTGTTAACGCCTTCTGTAAAGCTGAATACTTCAAACACTTTGCGTGGATCGCGGCCGGGTTTTTCAAGTTCTGAGAGAATATCAGTGAGAGTAGGTAAACCAGTCTTCTCTGTTACATACTTTTTCAGATCGAGTTGCTTGCGTAGTTCGGCACTGGTCATCAAATCTTTGATGGAGCAATTTAGATCTTTCGCCATCTGACTTACGATCGGGTAGCTCTCAGGGTGAACGGCACTTTCATCCAACGGATTTTCTGCTTCATGAATACGCAAGAAACCTGCTGCTTGTTCAAATACTTTTTCTCCAAAGCGCGTAACCTTCATCAGGCTTTCGCGATTTTTGAACGGCCCGTTTTGATTTCGATACTCAACAATATTTTTAGCAAGTGCTGGAGTCAATCCCGAAACATAGGAGAGGAGCTCCTTGCTGGCGGTGTTTACTTCTACGCCAACTGAGTTTACACAGCTGATCACCACATCATCAAGACCTTGTTTTAATTTGGTTTGATCAACATCGTGCTGGTATTGACCTACGCCAATTGATTTTGCATCGATCTTTACCAGTTCTGCTAGTGGATCAACTAAACGTCTTCCGATAGAAACTGCTCCACGTACCGTAACATCTTTGTCTGGGAATTCTTCACGGGCAACATCAGAAGCTGAGTAAACCGATGCTCCACTTTCATTCACCATGACAATGATGATCTTGTTTGGTAACCCAATCGCTTTCACAAACGATTCTGTTTCGCGGCTAGCCGTTCCATTCCCGATGGCAATCGCTTCAATACTGAATTTCTCGCACAGCGATTTAATTAATACTCCTGATTTTGCAGTTTCGCGCTGAGGTTCATGTGGGTAAATAACATCGTTATGTAAAAGCTTCCCTTGCTTATCAAGGCACACTACTTTACAGCCGCTTCTAAAGCCTGGATCAAGAGCCAGTACATTTTTTTGTCCGAGCGGTGCGGCTAACAATAATTCCTTCAGGTTTGAAGCAAATACTTTAATCGCTTCTTCATCCGCTTTCATTTTTGATTCCATCCTGATCTCTGTTTCCAAAGAGGGGCGGAGCAATCTTTTGTAACTGTCTTTAATGGCAAGCTCAACTTGTTCAGAAGCAGGATTTTGATTCGTCACAAACTGACGGTTCAAAAGACCAACAGCGGATTCTTCTTCAGGTATTATATCCAATGCAAGAAAGCCCTCTTTCTCACCCCTTCGCAATGCAAGCAATCGGTGCGATGGAGCTTTCGCGATAGGCTCTGTCCACTCGAAATAATCCTTGAACTTTTGTGCTTCTGCTTCCTTGCCCTTAAATACTTTTGAAATAACGGTGCCTTCATTCCAGAACAATTCCCGCAGCTTCTTACGTGCTTCCGGATTTTCACTTACCCATTCTGCAATAATATCGCGGGCTCCTTCGAGCGCTTCCTGTAAATCGGCAACGCCTTTCTCCGAGCTGATGAATGATTTTGCAAACTCATCAACATTGAATTTTTCCTGATTAAATATTTTCTGAGCGAGTGGCTCAAGCCCTTTTTCCTTAGCCGCGCTTGCACGGGTTTTGCGTTTTGGTCTGTAGGGAAGGTAAATATCTTCGAGTTCAGCCAGGGTTTGGGCGTTTACTATCAATCCCATTAACTCTGGCGTTAGTTTTCCCTGTTTTTCGATGGAGCTGATGACGGCCTCCTTACGTTTATCGAGCTCTTGCAATTGTTCTATACGGTCACGAATCGTAGTGATCATTACTTCGTCCATACTACCCGTCATTTCCTTCCTGTAACGTGATATAAAGGGTACGGTCGAGCCCCCTCCAAGCAGTTCAGCAACAGCACGCACGTGCTTTACTGACTGTGATAATTCTTTAGCGATCTGATCTGTCCAGCGTAGTAAATTCTCTTCCATAAATTCAAAACAGGGAGCAAAAATAGGAGAAGGTTTTTTACTTGCAATACCGTTTTTTTAAAGTCTTTTGGAACCCAAATTCAGCATCGGGCATGGCTTTATGGTCGGTTAATTACAGGTACAGAAGTAGTTTAACCTTAGAATCAGCACTTTATCCTCAAAAATACCGGAGCAATCGTATCCACCTTTGTAATTCGTGGAAGATCATCCACATTTATTCAAGAGTTCAATGTGAAG
>DASTYM010000382.1:0-2007 GCA_035764995.1 Cyclobacteriaceae bacterium
GGCTTTGGAGTAAAAATCCTCCCGGCATTCAGACCTGATAAATCCTTTGCCATTGAAAATCCTGAGGCGTATAAGGCGTACCTGGAGAAACTTTCAAAGGCATCCGGGATTGCAATCACCAGTTACGATACGCTCCTGCAAGCCCTCGCTAACCGGGTAGATTACTTTGAAAAGAATGGATGTAAGCTCTCTGATCATGGATTAGAGCGGATGTACTTTGTTAAAGAAACGCATTCTTTCAGTCCTGTTGTGATTTTCAAAAAAGTACTGAAGGCTGAAGCGCTTTCAACTGATGAAATCGAGTTCTTCAAATATTCAGTCCTGCTCGCACTGGGAAAAATGTACCACGCCAGGGGTTGGACACAGCAATTCCATTTGGGAGCGTTACGTAATACTAACGCCAGGATGCTTTCTCAACTTGGTCCGGATACCGGATTTGATTCTATCGGAGACTTTAAGCAGAGCGAAACGCTGGCTCAGTTTCTAAATGAACTTGATCGCAATAACCAATTAGCTAAAACGATCTTATATAACCTGAATCCATCCGACAATGAAGTGATGGCCACCATGATCGGAAATTTCAATGATGGATCCGTTAAGGGAAAAATTCAGTTCGGTTCTGCCTGGTGGTTCCTGGATCAAAAAGACGGGATGGAAAAGCAGATCAATGCACTTTCTAATTTGGGCTTGCTAAGTTGCTTCATCGGCATGTTAACAGACTCAAGAAGCTTTCTCTCTTTTCCAAGGCATGAGTACTTCAGAAGGATTCTTTGCAACCTGATTGGAAAAGATGTTGAAAGCGGGGAATTACCTGCTGATGAAAAATGGCTCGGTAAAATTGCATCAGACATTTGTTATCATAACGCGAAAACGTACTTCAATTTCTAGCATAAAAAAAGTCCTGACAAAACCATCAGGACTTTCTTTTTTATATCGCAAGCTCATTAATCAATACCGAGCTCCTTCATTCTTTTCTCAATACGCTGAACCTGGGCATCATTGCCCAAATCAGAGTAAATTGAGTAAAGTTCTGACAATACTTCTTCATCAGAAGGATTTAGCTTTTCAGCCTTTTCCCACTCCGGTAATGCAACTTTAAGCTTTTGAACGTAAACACCATCTAATTCCATTTTCTTCTTCTTATCCGCAGCTGTGATACCTAATGCGTTAATCTGGCGTTTGATAACTTTTGCATCTTCGCCTACCAGTTTCGCCAGGTAAACCTGAGCGTCAAAATATTTCGGATCAATCTTCAGTGCTGCTTCAAAGTTCTTTCTTGCATCTGCCAGCTTATTCTGACGGGTGTTGATGTATCCTAAGAAGAAATGCAACACCTTGTTTCCGGGATCTTTGGCAATTTGCTGCTCTAAGCCTCCTTTAGCTTCATCAATTTTGTCCATGTTAATCAGCAACTCAAGTTCGATCAGCGAGAACTGGTTTTCATTTGGCAATGCTTTTTTCGCTTCACGAATTGTAGCCAATGCTTTTTCATTGTCTTTTCTTGGGCCGTTGTAAATCTGATAACTAATTAAATAGGGCTCCTTTCCTTTTCCTCCGCTTGCATAATAATCCTTGGCAGCAGCAAGGGCTGTATCATACTTCTCAGCATTTTGTCCCGCTATTGCCAGTACAAAATACGCCAGGGTATCATTACCATAAGTCTTCAATGAATTCTTAAAAATTGCTTTTGACTTTTCAATTTCAACAATAGAACCATTGTAATCCGGTTCATCTTGCTGAATTCTCTTAATTCCCTGATCCAGGTAATAGTTAGCCATGATCTCCATCTGCTGACTTTTTGCCACCGGAATGATATTGGAAGCATCCGTTATCGCTAATTCATTCTTGGAGTCTTTATTTAATTCTTCTGCCTTCTTAATAGATTCCATCGAAGTCTTGAAGGGCTCGTTCGCTAACTTTGGGCTGCTTTTTAATGAATCAATGCTAAAATAGACCAGGCCATGTAAGTACCACGCCTTCGCTGCATCTTTCGCTGGCTGACCTTTC
>DASTYM010000383.1:0-6016 GCA_035764995.1 Cyclobacteriaceae bacterium
GTGAAATACTCTGTGTCCTCCGTGGTGAGAAATTGTGAGGGGATGTTTTTACCACAGAGGCACGGAGGTTCCCACGGAGGGCACAGAGTAGGAAGATTACCGAACATGTTTTCAATAAACCTAAACTCTATAGCTATGAAAACACAAGCTGAAAATGTTCAACGATGGGACGATATCATCTTTGAAAATCGAAACAAGGAGTATGGCGCGTATGCGATTCGTAAAGACTACAAAAACCGCGTGCTAAAAGCTGAAGCGATCAGTATTGGTATTGGCGCGTTGATTTTCATCATTCCCATTCTCATGCGCAATGAAGTTCCATTACCTATTATTTCAAAACCAGACGAACCCATAGTATTGAAACCCTTTACCGGCAAAATCGAACCAGAAGCAAAACCTCAGACTCCAAAGCCTCCCAGGAGAATAGATGCATCAGTCGTTCCTATAACACCAACAACGAAAGATGTTCCGGATCCACCAGCAGAGCCACCAAAGCAAGGTGTAACCTATACAAATCCTCCTGACAACGGGGCAACTGGTTCTGAGCAAGATCCCGACCCATCAGAAGGGTCAGGCACTGGTACACCCGCGGCTGTCGAAGCTCCTAAAGTTTTCGACTTTGTTGAAAAAATGCCCGAGTATGAAGGCGGCTACGAAGCCATGATGAAATTTGTTCAAAAGAAAATGCGATATCCATCAATCGCCATTCGAAAAAGAGATGAAGGCACCGTGTATGTTCAGTTCGTAATAACACCGGAGGGAACTGTTGTAGATGTTAAGATTGTAAAAGGTATCAGTAAGGAATGCGATGCGGAAGCGGTGCGTGTGATTTCAATGATGAACAAATGGAAGCCTGGCATTCAAAACAATCATGCAGTTTCGGTTAGAACAACTATACCCATTACATTCAGGTTAGAGTGATAGTCTATTCGTTAATGGTTAATCTGGCCGATTCACGATTAACCATTAACGCCTTTTTTAGAGTTGTTTAATCAACTCCGCAAACAGCTCAGTCAATTTTGGCTCAGCCTTATTCGCCACCTTCACGATATCGGTAAAATTTGCTGGCTTCAAATTGTCAGGGTCGCAATCATCTGTTAAAACAGAAACCGCGCAACAGGGAATGCCCATGTGATTGGCAACGATTACTTCGGGTACCGTGCTCATCCCAACCGCATCACCGCCAATGTTTCGGAGAAATCTGTATTCCGCACGGGTCTCCAGGTTTGGACCCATCACGCCAACGTATACTCCTTTATTCAGTTTGATTTTCTTTGACTTGGCAATCGCCAACAATTTTTTGCTCAGCTTTTCTGAATAGGGCTTACTCATATCCGGAAAACGAGGGCCAAGCATTTCGTAATTCTCTCCCCGCAACGGGTTATCGTGTTGAAGATTAATATGATCATCAATCATCATCAACTCACCTTTCTTCCATTTCAAGTTCATTTTTCCGGCTGCGTTGGAGATCAGTAAGTTTTCAATGCCCAGTAATTTCATAACGCGAACCGGTAACGTGATTTGTCTCATGCTATAGCCTTCATAGTAATGATAACGACCACGCATGGCGAGAACTTTTTTACCTTTCACATCACCGTAAATCAATTGTCCTTTATGGGATTCAACTGTGGCGGCTGGAAAATGAGGAATAGCATTATAGTTTATCACTAATGGGTTCTTGATTTCTTTTACAAAAAGATTACCTAACCCTGTTCCAAGGATCACACCTATTTCTACGTCTTTCACACCGCGCTTCTTAATAAACTCAGTGGCTTCATTGATTTCATGTAGCATACCTAAAAAATTAGAACCAAAAATAACAATCAAATACAACAGTTTCCTTGTATGGCCGAAAAGTGCAACTCATCAAAAAGTTAACAGCATCTCACTACAAATACGACTATATTTATTCTCTGTGATCTCTGTGCCTTCTCCGTGTCCTCTGTGGTGAAATAATTCTAACCACAGAGGCACAGAGGTAGACACAGAGCGCACAGAGTTTAAAATCTAAACCTATGAAAAAACTATTTGCGCTTGCGCTGATCGCTGTTTCCTATTCCGGCTTCGGCCAGTCATTCAACAACCTTCCAGTTACCACACAAAAACCTCCGTTGCATGGGAGGCATTGGATGGCTGTTACCGGAAAGCCATTGGCAGCCACAGCCGGAGCCATGATCTTTAACAAAGGCGGAAACGCTGTAGACGCGTCATGCGCGATGCTTGCCGCAACGTGCACCATGTTTGACGTATTGAGCTGGGGAGGTGAAACGCAAGCGCTGATATATAATCCGAAAACGAAAAAAGTAATTGCTATAAACGCACTAGGTGTGGCTCCTACTGGCGCCACAGCCGATTTCTTCAAAGGTAAGGGCATGAACTACCCCCCTGAGTACGGTCCGCTTGCTGCCGTTACTCCCGGAACCGCAGGTGGCCTGATGACCATGCTGGCAGAATATGGAACCATGAGCTTGAAAGATGTGCTCGCACCGGCCATGCAAATGGCTGAAGGTTATCCCATCGAAGCACAAACAGCTAATAGCTTTGAACGTTCGAAGGACAGATTAAAACAATGGCCTTACTCAAAAGCTGTTTTCCTCCCGCACCTGGGCGAAAAAAGAGAAGCACCGAACGCAGGTGAAGTTTTTATTCAAAAAGATTTATTGGAGACGCTGAAAAAACTGGTGGACACTGAACAACAGGCGTTGAAAAAAGGTAAGTCACGCAAAGAGGCTATTTACGCAGCATACGATCGTTTTTACAAAGGTGACATCGCAAAAGAATTTGCACGCGGTTGCCAGGAGCAAGGTGGATTGATTACCGAACAAGATCTCGCCAATTGGAAAGTAAAAATCGAAGAGCCGTTGAGTGTGAACTACAAAGGCATTGAAGTTTACAAGATGCAACAATGGACGCAAGGACCTGTGATGTTACAAGCACTGAACATGCTGGAGAACATCGATTTAAAAGCGATGGGTTTTAACTCTGCGAAATACATTCACACCTTGTACCAGGTAATGAATTTAACTTTTGCTGATCGTGATTTTTATTACGGTGATCCCGCTTTTGCACCTGAAGAACCAATAAAAGGATTGCTTTCGAAGGATTATGCCAAGGAACGCGTGAAGGCTATCAACTGGGAGCGCAATGATACCAAAGCTGCTCCTGGCGATCCGTATCCATTCGAAGGAAAAGTAAATCCTTACAAAGATCTTTTAAAGGGACAAGTTTCAAATGGTACCTATACTTCTCCGTTGACGGAAGAATATCTGAATCAGGTTTTCCTCGGCACAACATCTGTTGAGGCTGCCGATAAAGAAGGTTGGGTTGTTAGCATCACACCAAGTGGTGGTTGGAACCCGGCTTGCATCGCGGGTAAAACCGGTATTGGTATGAGTCAACGTATGCAAAGTTTCGTTACCAATCCCAAAGAAAATCCATTCAATGTTGTGGAGCCTGGAAAACGTCCACGTGTTACCTTAACTCCAACCATGGCACTGAAAGACGGCAAACCATTCTTGTCATTCGCAGTTCAGGGTGGCGATACACAGGATCAAAACCTGTTGCAATTCTTTTTAGATGTTGTTGAGTTTGGCATGACAGTTCAGGAAGCAACAGAAGCTCCGAACATCAACACCGATCAACTTCGCTTGTCACTTGGCGGAGCTGACCGCGAGCCCAAAAATGGAAACCTGCTGTTGCATGACAGTACACCTCCCTATGTACGTCAGGAATTACAGCGCATGGGTTATCGTTTGCGCTATGATGACCGCACGAGCGGTCCGATCAATGCCATTTGGTTCGATTGGGCTAACGGTACGTTCTGGGGAGGAAGCAGTAATCACGGAGAGGATTATGGAATAGGGTGGTAATCCCTTAATCAGTTACTCTAAAGTTGACAACTGGCAGTTGACAAAACACAGTAGGCAATAATCATTGCCAATTGCTTTTTGTCAATTGCCTATTGATTCACTAGTTGTCCAAAATCGCATAGTTAATGTCATAAATGCCAATTCTGGCGGGGGCTGTGCAGTGCTAATCTTGTACTGTAAACAATAGCGCTATGAACAAAATCAAAACAGTGACCCTGTTGGTCGTATTGACCAGCGCGGTCTCCACAGAATCATTATGTCAACTAAAAACAGATCAAAAAATGAACAACAAGGAAAAAGCAGCAGCCATCAATAAGGCTGTTCAATCACCTGACGCTGGTGTGATTAATAAATTAGTAAAAGAGGATTACATTCAGCACACACCGGCCGTGGCCGATGGCAGAAAAGGATTACTGGGATTACTTTCTAAAATTGAATACCAGGAAATTCCCGCGCCCACCATTAAGAATATAAGGACATTCGAAGACGGTGAATTTGTGGTGCTTCACCATGATGTAAATTGGCCGAATCGAAAGGCAATGATTGAAATTTTTAGGTTTAAAGATGGGCTTGCAGCAGAACACTGGAGTGGCATACAAGAGCATCCGGAAAAGACAGCGAATGGTAACAGCATGATTGATGGGTCTACGGTCATCACAGATCTGACAAAAACAGAAAAGAACAAGGCACTGGTAAAAGAGTTCGTTGAAACTATTCTGATAAAAGGTGAGTTCGATAAAATTCTGAACTATTATCATCCGGACATTATTCAACACAATCCTTTTATTGATAATACCGTGGATGGACTAATTAAAGGCGTTCAAGAATTGCAAAAACAAGGAATATCCCTTCAGATCGAAAAAATTCATCGGGTACTGGGCCAGGGAAATTTTGTTCTTGTTCTGTCGGAAGGAAAATTCGGAGGCAAACATACCGCCTTCTTCGATCTTTTCAGGGTAGAAGATGACAAAGTTGTTGAACACTGGGATGTATTGCAGACGGTTCCCGAAAAAATCGCGCATACAAACGGAATGTTTTAAAAAATAGTGCTTAGATAGTTCCAGGCCGCAAGCCTCAAGCTTGCGGCTTAAGCCTTGGGGCAAAAACAACGCTTGTTTCAAACCATTCCGGCTAAAAATTGGTTTAAGAATTCAATTCACAATTATGAAAATTGGTATTGTCGCATACAAAAATTGTACGGCCTCTATGATCATGGGCGTGGTCGACATCTTGTCGCTTGCTAATTCGCAGATGCAAGGCAGAAAGAAATTATTTGATATAGAAATCATCACTCGCGATGGAAAGCCTGTTATAAGTTTTAATGGAATTCCGATCAGGCCTTCTGGATCCATTTTATCATCACGGTTTGACCTGATCTATGTTCCGGGATTTTTGGCTGATCCATTGGAAGTGCTAGCCTCCGAGAAAATAATGATCGATTGGCTTCGTAAGCAAGGTAAAAAAGCCGTTACACTTACCGCTGCCTGTAATGGAAACTTGCTATTGGCCGAATCAGGTGTACTTCACGGCAAGCAAGCGACTACCCATTGGTCATTGAAAGATTTTTTCGAAAATCGGTATCCCGATATCCAGCTAACGCCCGAAAAAATTGTTGTTGACGAGGGTGACACCATCTCCGCGGCTGGGGTTACGGCTTACAATAACTTAGCGCTGCATTTGGTGGCTAAGTTTGCTTCCGCAGAAGTTGCCGCCTATTGTTCCAAAGTTTTTCTTGTTGATTCAGGCAGAAAACTACAGACACCTTATCTGATTTATAGTGCTCCTAAAAACCATGGTGATGATGAAATCAAAAAAATCCAGGAGTGGATGGAAGTCAACTTTGAAAAACCTTTCACCTTAGAATCGGTGTTGCGAAAATCTTCGTTAGGTGTGCGAACCATGATCAGGCGATTCAAACGTGCGACCGGTGATACCCCGCTCGAGTATTTGCAACGCATTCGAATTGAAAAAGCTAAACGCTACCTCGAAACAACCAGCAAAACTTTCTCTGAAATAACATGGGATGTTGGGTACAATGACATAAGTTCTTTTCAGCGATTGTTTAAAACGAATACACGGTTGACCCCGCGGGAATATCGGGATAAGTTTACGCTGGTGGGTTAGATGATGGTGGAAGTCGTTAGTCA
>DASTYM010000384.1:0-15166 GCA_035764995.1 Cyclobacteriaceae bacterium
CTTAAAAACCAATCTTAATAACAAAATAAAAGGATCCATTGTAAAGGTTGTTGTTGAGAACAGCGTTGCAAGTGCTGTTTCTGTGAACAAGTAGCACGTTATGTCGAGTGAAGCGAGACATCCCCGTTTAGGCGCTCTAAATCCGGGGATTTCTATCCGCAAGCTGACGAATCGAAATGACGTCTTTCTGTCGTGGCTTTGTTCAACTCCATTTTGAGCGGTGTCGCGATTTTTTTACGGAGTAAACATTTTATTCTCCGCCAGGCAATCTGAAAGTTGCTGATAGGTTCGTTTCAAGGAATCCTTAGAATAATCTCTGTTCAATGATTTTAAAATTCTGGTCGAAAGGGATCCCTGGTTCAGAATTACCTGCAATTCATTTTTTCTTTTCTTAAGATCAATACGATCCTTTAAGCGATCGGCAACGTGCTGCCAAAGTTCTCCGACCGTTAGTGAAGTGGCATTCAAACCAAACACTTTTAAAAAATCAGTATTGGAAATAACGGCTTGCTCAGCTTGTTCGACTCCTTTATCCAGAATTTCGGTCAAAGGCTCTGCTTCCCATTTCATTTGATCTTTCAGACTAATAAACTCTTCGTTTACCAATGCTTTGATTGTTTCAATCACAAGGGTTTGAATAGCAAGATCGGCAGCAGGGCATTCCTGAACATCCATCAATCGAATTTCAATGGAGCCCCTGTCAAATCTTGAAATTGCCCCACGCGAATTCACCCAAATTGAATCCAGAATCTCATCAGGATCAAAAGGCGCGATATCTTTCTTTATTGGATCATAAATGATGCGTTGGTAATCACTTTCTGAAAAAACTGGTTCGGGAATAACCTGTCCCGTTATCGATTGGATTTTTTCCTGGTTGGTCTTGTAGTAACGCAAACGCGTGTCTAGCAAACCGGTTTCCTTCCCACCAATAATCGGTGAGCTGGCACACAGTCCGGGCAGCAATGGCAACACAAGTCTGATCGCTGCATGCAGTTTGGCAAATTCTGCTTCACCATCAAAAGGCAAATTCAAATGGGTGCTTTGCAAATTTGACCAGCCATGACCTTTGCAATCGAAAATCCGGTTATACACTTCGTATACCTCGTTGTTATCATGTGGCCACAACCTGGCCTCAACCAACGGATTCATGAACGGATGTGCTGCGGTAGGCAATAGTATGGCATTCCATTGTGCCAGTGCTGCGTTGATGCGCTTTACATTTTCCGTGAAGCCGGTTTCAAGAGCATCGAAATCACTTTCCGGTTTGCTTGATTTCAATTCGATTACATGAAGCACGAGTTCATTTGACCATGTGATAATTCCATTTTCTCCAAAGGAGTCCTTTGGGACGAAATCGCTTCCATACGTACCCAATTCATACTTCAGCAATTCATCAGCGATGGGTTTAATGGCAAGTGTATCACGATCTACAATCATGTACTCTAATTCTATTCCGTAGCCCTGGAAAAGGTGGTATCGAGGCATTATTTATCTGCTTTTATTTTATTCAGAAAAACCTCCATCACCGTAGAGTATAATTTATCTTTCAGGACTTTATCTTCCGTGCCTGCATCAATGTTGGGATTGTCGTTGATTTCAATTACGTAAAACTTACCGTCTACCTCTTTCATATCAACGCCATACAAACTTCTACCAATAAGTGATGTAGCCTTCAGAGCAGTTTTAATTAATCCGGCCGGTGCCTGATCGACTGAGATGCATTCTACCGATCCGTCACGCGTGCTTTCGTGGGCATTCCAGTTTACGATTTGCCAATGTTCTCTGGCCATAAAATATTTGCAGACATATAGTGGTTGTCCATCAATAACCCCGACTCTCCAGTCAAAAGGCGTAGGCAAGTACTCTTGTGCGATTAACAAATCAGAATCTTTGAACATGCTCGAAGTAACATTCTTGTATTCCCCGGCATTCTGAATTTTAAATACGCCCTTACTGAAAGCTCCGTCCGGTTGTTTTAAAATAAAAGGAAAGGATAATTTTTCGGGCAACGATTTGTAGTTCTCCTTACTGATCACAAATGATTTTGGTGTCATAACTTTGTTGGTGTTCAATAGCTCAAACAGATAAACTTTATTCGTGCACTTAAGAATCGAGTCAGGGTCATCAATCACCGCTAAGCCGAGCGACTGTGCTTTCTTCGCAAAACGAAAAGTATGATGGTTTACAAAGGTTGTTTCCCGAATAAACAGCGCATCAAACTGAATGAGCTTATCCAAATCATTTTTATTGATGAGTTCCGTGTAAAAACCAGCCTGATCTGCTGCCTTCATAAAACGCTGGATGGCTTTTTCGTCTGACGGAGGATAGGACTCTTGGGGGTTTACTAAAATCGCAAGGTCATATTTCTTTTTATCGGGGCGTGTTTCCCGCTTGCGCACAACATATTTTTCCAGTCCTCTCTGTAGCAATTCGCGATCTGCTTCGGGAACTTCTCCCAAACTCAAAGGCTTAATACTTTGCAGCAGCCACTTATTTCGCTTGCTGAATGCCGCACGAAGCGAAGGCGCCTGGATGTATTGAAATAATTGACTGGCAAGTTTGTTTAAATTTTCTGATTGAGTGATCCCAAAATAAATATTGAACTCTACCCGATCGCAAGTTTCGTTTTTGAATGCCGTCTGAATGAGGTTATCAAAATCCTGTGAATCTTCACGTAGAATAGAGGGAAATCGTAAATCCTGAATAGTGGAAACGCCCGGCAATACTTTATGATGGCGTGCTTCGGCTAACAGCGAAACGTAGTAACCTAAACTTTGATATTGATACGACTTGCAAAGGTTGAGAACTTTTAACCCCCGGGTTTCCTGGTATACCTCACCGGCAATATATTTTGCAGGTGAGATTACCTCCACATCTTCGAGGCTGAATTTCCAGACATCAGGGTTTTCAACTACAATGAGCTTTGGCATCAGGCTTTGGTGATCATTGTTCTTCTTTTTGGTTCAATCACCAACAGGTTTGCATCGTAGGTAACAATTCCTAACATGATGCTATTAATGAGTCTTGAGAAACTCACATTATAAACCTGTCCTCGTCCTAACGGGTTGGGTGTCATGGGATCAGCCAGGCAGACTGAATTTTTACCTTCTTCATATCCGCTTACAATCACAAAGTGACCAACGGGTTCGCCCTTTATACTATCATAAATATTGAACTGCGGAATTTCCCGGGCCGAATCATACAAATAAGTCGCGCTCAAGCCTGTCAACAAAGGTATGGAACGTTTCAGGTATCCTTTGATCAGGCCTTCATCCAGTTCGTGGTAACGTAATTCACCTCCGTTTTCAAGGAATTTAATATAGGCTTTAGAGGCTATTTGAAGTTTCCTTCGCTTGTATTTAAACCCCATTTGCTTTTTTAGAAAACCAACAATCTTTTTGGATGGGTGTTTAAACCAGGAAGGATCAAAAACATTCAGGTTATAGGTGTAGATATGTGCCTTATAGCCTCTTTGCAAGGCATGATTTCCCAGCATCACAGCAAGCGTACCTCCTGTTTTGAGTTGCTTAACCTCCCTGATAACCTGCTTGAGGGAAATATCTTCACCATAATATCGGTACAGTGAATGCAGGCAGGTAGGGCCACAGGTTACCTCATCGGGCTGCGCCTGAATATCGAAACCTAATGAAAGCTCCTTTCGCATACGATTAAAGCCTGATATAATATAAAGTTAAAATAACGCCTTTATATTTTAGATTTTGAAAATTAATAGAGATTTGTAGCCTTAATCTGATATTCCTTATGAAGAAGTACCTCCTGATCATTGTGATTTCAAGTTTAAGCCTCTCAGCCATGGGCTGGGGTGCCACCGGACATCGTGTTACGGGGTACATTGCGGATAAACACTTATCCAAGAAAGCGCGGCAGGCCATGGAGCGGATTCTCGGTCAGCAATCACTGGCCATGGCCTCAACCTGGATGGACGATGTGAAGTCAGATTCAACGTATGATAAGTATGAGGATTGGCATTGGGTTACCATCGAGGACAATGAGACTTATGATCAAACGAAAAAAAATCCTAAAGGCGATTTGATCTATGCGTTGGAAAAAATCATTAGTGAATTAAAATCTAAAAAGCTTTCACCCAAGGAAGAGACAGAACGCGTCAAGATGTTGATTCACTTGATTGGCGATTTACATCAACCTTTACATGTTGGCAGAGCCGACCGTGGTGGCAATGATGTGAAGGTTACCTGGTTTGGTGGCAACAGCAATTTACACCGCGTGTGGGACTCTGACATGATTGATGGTACCAGGCTTAGTTACACCGAACTTGCTGAATCGCTCTATAAGCCAACTGCAGCGGAAGTGAAAGCATGGCAAAGTAATTCTGTTCGTGATTGGGCAAAAGAAAGTATTGCTCTTCGTAAACAAGTGTATGATATTGGCGATGGTAAACTTGGATATCAATATCAATACAAATATTTCAACATTGCACGTGATCGAATGGCGCAGGCAGGTGTTCGCCTTGCTGGTTTGCTGAATGCAATTTACGGATAACAAAGTTCACGTTCTCCTATACCCCATATAGAGATAACCCATTAGAGGTTAGGATTACTCACGAAAGAATGACGCATCTGGCGTCATTCTTTATTTAACCCTCATACCTAGATTGAGCGGATTCTGCAAGGTGCAGTAATGCGTTTAACTTAATCAAAATCGTATGAGGAAATTTTTACGTGTAGTCTTTCTCTTGCTATTGTTTTCTGCCACTGCAAGGGCGCAAGAGCGAACTGTTTCCGGAAAGGTCACATCTGCCGAAGATGGATCTGCTATTCCGGGAGTGAATGTTATTGTTAAAGGAACAACCACTGGAACTACCACCGATGCCAACGGAAGTTTTCAGATTTCGGTGCCAGCCAATGCTACGTTAGTGTTTTCGTTTATTGGTTTCGCAACGCTTGAAGTTAACGCAGCCGAGCTCAGTGTGGTTGATGCCCAACTTTCTGTAGACGCAACGCAACTATCTGAAGTTGTGGTTGTAGGCTATTCTACCGTTGCCAAGAAAGAATTAACGGGAGCAGTAAGCTCCGTCAAAGGGTCAACGATTGCTAACCTACCATTGCAAAGTTTTGATCGCGCGCTGCAAGGACGGGCTGCCGGAGTTCAGGTGTTATCGGCCAATGGAGCGCCTGGTGGTGCTGTAAGTGTTCGCATCCGGGGTACCGGTTCAATCACTGCCGGTAACGAACCATTGTACATTGTTGACGGTGTTCAGATCAATACACGAAATGATGGTGGAACCGTGGTGAGCAACAACCCGCTCGCATTTTTGAATCCGAATGACATCGAGTCAATGGAGATCCTGAAGGATGCAGCCAATGCTTCGATCTATGGTTCTCAAGCAGCGAATGGTGTAGTGATCATCACAACTAAGAAAGGAAAAGCGGCACAAAAAACGCAAATCAATTTAGGATACTACAAAGGTATTGTAGAGCCCTTGGAAACTTTGGATATGATGAGCACGCAAGATTGGATTCAGGCAAGACAAGAAGCTCTTCTCAATACGTATCCAACCTTAACACCACAGGAAGCAAGAAACGCAACACTAGCGGGCCGCGCGGCTTCTCCGGGTATACCTGCCATTTCAGGAATTGGATTTCCGGCAACGATGACCGATGATGAAATTGCCGCGATCCCCAATTACGATTGGCAAGGCGAAGCATTCAAGCCAGGTTCGATCGATAATTTCGATGCGTCTTTAAGTGCGGGCAATGAAACCACAACATTGTATTCATCTTTCTCTTATAACAAACAGGAAGGATCGTTGATCAAAATTGATTTTGAACGCATTAACGGTAAAATGAATGTGACACATAAAATCAACGACAGATTATCATTAGATCTGGGCTTCACACTGAGTTCGATCACTCAAAATGGGCCTTATGGTGATGCGAGAGGTACCACTGCATTCGGTGCACCGCAGTATGCTTCACCAACAATTTTACCTTTTAACCCAATCTATATAGGTGAGACGAAAGAATTTTTTGGGCTGCCCGCTTCCAATGTTTTCATGGTTGGCGATTTAACTCACAACGTTATTGCTACCGCGACTTATATCAAGCAGCAGGGCAAAACCAATCAGTTGGTGGGTAACGCAGCATTCACTTATAAGCTTATGGACGGACTAACCGTGAAAGCTTTTGGTGGTCTTGATTATCGCAACATGTCCACAAAATTCTATGGCGATCCTCGCCTAAACGATTATTATGCCATCAACGGAACATCTACTGTTGGTAACTCACTCAACGTTAACGTGTCTACCAACGTAACACTGAACTATGTGAAGACATTTGGTTCTGCACACAACGTTGGTGCATTTGTTGGCGCAGAATATCGCCAGGAAAATAATGAGGGCATGAGCTTTACGGGAAGAAGTTTCCCTACGCCTGATTTTACCACCGCTAACGCTGCAGCTATTCCTTTCGCGGTTGGTGGTTTTGGCACTGGCTTTAAGCGCGCTGGTCTCTTCGGAAATTTCAAGTATGACTATGATAAAAAATATTTATTGTCGGTTACGATGCGCTACGATGGATCATCCCGCTTCGGTATCAACAATCAATATGGATTTTTTCCGTCTGTTTCCGGAGCATGGAATGTTAATGAAGAAGGATTCCTGAAAAGCTCATCGTTTGTATCGGATCTACGTCTTCGTTTAAGCTGGGGTCAAACGGGTAACGACCAGATCGGAAATTTTGATTCGAGAGGCTTGTACACAATCGGTGGTACCTACAACGGAGTTACCGGTATTGTGCCTACGATGGGTAATGCTGACTTGCGTTGGGAAAAGAATGAGACCACTAATATTGGAATCGACTATGGATTTTTCGGAAGTCGCATAGCCGGTTCGATTGATGTTTTCCGCAGGTTAAGCAAAGACCTGTTGTTAACTCAATCAGTTGCTCAAACATCTGGTTTTAACAGCGTGACCAGCAATGTTGGCGAAGTAAAGAACGAAGGTCTTGAGTTTGAATTAAGAAGCACCAACGTAGATTTCGCAGGCTTTAAGTGGGAAACAAATTTCAACATTACGTTCTTACGTAACGAAGTAGTGAGTCTGTTTGATGGCCTGGACGTGTTACCAGGAAACCTGAACATCCGCGTTGGGTACCCGTTAGGAACAAACACCAACAATTTATTTGCTGGTGTAAATCCTGCCAATGGCCGTCCGATGCATTATGACATCAATGGCAATATTACTTATCTGCGTCAGGCAGCTGACATTGTTCCAACAGGAGCTGAGGACTTCTCAAATATGTATGGAGGCTTCACCAACACGTTCGGATATAAAGGCCTGGAACTAGCTATCTTCTTCCAATACGATTACGGACGTACCGTTGCTAACCTTCAGCATTTCAGAATGGCAGACATGGCTGGCGTACTTCGCAATAGTAATCAATACTTCTACGACAACCGTTGGACTACTCCAGGTCAAATCACTGACGTTCCTGCTCCTGCAAATGGTCGCACGCAAAATACCGCCACCATTTCCAGCTATCAAACAACGGCACGTTTCTATGAGGACGCTTCATTCATTCGCCTGAAGCAGTTGACGTTGTCCTACAACTTACCAAGTAGCATGTTGAGCCGACTAAAACTTGTGAATGTTCGCCTGTATGCCCAGGCAATCAACCTGGTAACATGGACTAAGTGGACAGGCTACGATCCTGAATTCCGCGATACCGGTAACGGCTCGGAAGGTATTTTACCTCAAACCAAGAACTATACGCTTGGTGTTCAGATAGGTCTATGATGATTAATCATTAAACATGAATTACATGAAATCAATATTAAAAATATCAACACTGTCACTGGTACTGATTCTCGGTTCTTGTGATGATATACTCGACATCGATCCGCAACAGTCGATCGATTCGGATCAGGCATTAACAACTCCGGAAGGTATCAAAGCCAACCTGGCCGACATTTATTCAAGTTTTAAAAATGTTTTGCTGTATGGCCGTGATTTTGTTGCTACCTCCGAGGCGCTGGCTGACAACGCATATGTTATTGATCGTGCAGGTGGTCGCTATGTTCAACAGGCTGCCAATGCACCCACAGCCAATATGGGTAACTGGGCAACGGCATATGCAACGATTAATGAAATCAATTTGATGCTGGAGGCTTTGCCAAAAGTGGAAGGAGCAACTCCTACTTTCAAAGATGAAACAGAAGGTCAGATTCGTGGCCTCAGAGCGTTGCTTTATTTTGATCTGATGCGTGTCTATGCTTACGAACCGAATATGGCTCCTGCAGGACTTGACAAGGGCGGAGTGCCTCTTGCTCTAACAGGCGTGCTTACACCAGGACAAATTGAATTACTTCCCCGTGCCACAAGCGCAGAAGTCTATGCTCAAATCTACAGCGACTTAACAATTGCTATTGAGAAGGCGCCCGCACAGGCCGCAGGTGTAAAGTATTACATCAATAAAACATTTGCGCTTGCATTTTTTGCCAAGGTGGCTTTATACAATCAGGATTATGTAATGGCTGAGCAATTAGCCACTGATGCGATCACTGCAGGTGCAGGGGTTCCAGCTACCGCTGCAAATATCGTGGCTGCATGGCGTCTGAATAACCATCCGGAATCGTTATTTGAAATAGGCTTTACCACAGCTGCCGAAACAATAGGTGTAAATGAGTCAATCGCATCAGCATTTGCGTCACGTGCTACATTAACAGCAACTACCCCTGCTACCGGGAATGGTGCCGTTGTGCCAACTGCTGCATTTATTGCGCTGCACGGAACAAACGATGTGAGGAGACAACTCTATCAAAACGGTTTGCGCTCACCTATTGCCATGGAGTGCACCAAGTTTCTTCATAAGACTGGCACGACTTATATGGATAACATTCCGGTGATGCGGGTTTCCGAGTTGTATCTTATTCGGGCGGAGGCTCGGGCGAAAAAAGCATCACCTGATGAACCGGGAGCGATCAGTGATTTAAATCTCATCGCTGCGCGTGTTCCAATCGTGTACACCGGAGCAACGACCGGTGCCGCTTTAGTTGACGCCATCATTGAACAACGCAGATTCGAGCTGGCTTTTGAAGGCGATCGTTGGTTTGATTTAAAGCGCAGAGGTGCGAGTGTAATCAAGTCAACCGGCAACTTATTGTTTGACGACTACAGAAGATTGGCAGCCATTCCTGTTCGGGAAATTCAGATCAATCCAAACCTGGTTCAAAATTCTGGCTATTAAAAATGAATGATATGAAAAAGATAAGTACATTTTTAGCAATCATGTTCCTGGCAACAGCATTAACAAGCTGTTTCGAAGACACGAAAATACTTTTCAATGATACCCTGGTTGAGTTTGAAGATGCGGTAATGAGAGCGAAGGCTACGGGTCAAACCTTTCCAATCATGCCAACGATTACTCGCGCAGCCGGAACACCAACGTATCAGGTGAATTTGGTTGCGCCTCAACTCAACGCGGCTCAGGACATTGCTTTTAGCCTGGAGCCGGTACCGGCTTCCCTGCTCAATGCAACTACAATAGAAGCTGTTGAGGGTGTTCACTTTACTTTTAATCCTACAGCATCCTTTCCGGAAGCAGCAAGCAAGTTCAACTTTACGGGCATCACAATCCTTCCCGGATTTCCTGCTGATGCCGGTAAAACAGCTTTGCTGGTTTTGAAGCTAGACGGAAACGATCAACTGAAGCCCTCTGAAAATTACAGAAGGCTGGCGATTCGAATTAACTTGAACTAGGAATCGATTCATAAAAAAGGCTGCCTTCGTTCTGGAGGCAGCCTTTATTTTCAAAATAGATTAGTTCGAATTCTAGGATGTAACTTTTACACGAACAGCCGCAGGTCCTTTAAATCCCTGCTCAACTTCAAAGGTTACTTTATCATTTTCCTTAATGGTGCCTTGAATGGAATTAATATGCACAAAAATACTTTCCTGTGATTGAAGATCCTTTATGAAACCATACCCTTTGGATTCGTTAAAGAACGTCACTCTGCCTTTACGAATTGCGTCTGAAGGATTGGGCTCTTCATGCTTGCGTGCACCCAATAGAATATCTTCTTCTTTGATAACTTTTTTCTTGGTCGGATCAGGTGGAGTAGATGTCAGATTACCATCTTCATCTACATAGGCCATCATGTCTTCCAGACTCTTGCCTTCTTTTGCATTGGCCTTACGCTCTTCTCTCCGCTGTTCTTTCTCTTTTCGTTTTTCAAGCTTCCGCTTTTCAGTTTCTTTTTTGTTAAATGTTTCCTGTGATCTAGCCATATTTAAATAAAGTGGTGATTGACTTGCCTAAAAGGGTCCCTAATTTAATTAAGCACCTAAAGGTACCACATTATTTTGGATGATACGCAGTATTCTCCTGGCAAATGGATAAAACTCACACCGGGCGTACGTATGAAAATATTGCAACCCCGACCACTCAAGTATCGAACCGGAGTTTATAAATGATCACAAAATCCTTACCCTGGAAAAGAACTCAAATTGATCAACCCTTCGAAGACAACCATAGAACCTCATTCATCGGTCAAATACGGCCACACGCTGATCGTTTGTGAACATTACCTGACCTTGCTTGCTTGATTTCTGAATCTATTCTGGTTTGGCACGATTATTCCTACATTTAGGAAAATAGTCAGTGAATGAAAAAATATCAACTGGGAGAATTTGAGGAAATAGTTATTCTCACCATTGGCGTCCTATACAAAGGAGCGTATGGAGTAGCCATCAAAAACGAAATCGAAACGAGACTTTCGCGGAAAGTGAGTATGGGCGCTATGCACTCGGCTCTTGTACGACTCGAAGATAAAGGCTACATCAAATCCTATGATGGCGAAGTTACCAATGAGCGCATGGGCAGGCCAAAGAAATATTTCCAGATTACTGCGCTTGGAAAAAAAGCAATGGAGTATGCCAAGGATACACGCAATGAGTTGTGGCGCGCGATTCCCAAGGTTGCATTGGAATTAAAAATAGCATGATGAAAACTTCCTATTCCATGCCACCCGGGTTTTTGCTCCGATTTTTCCGATGGTACTGCCATCCAAAATTAGTTGACCACATTGAAGGCGATTTACTGGAAGTCTATGGGGAGCGCCTGAAGCAAATCGGAAAAGTAAAAGCCAACATAAAATTTGCAGTTGACGTTCTTCTTCTGTTTCGACCAGGGATTATTCGACCCGGGAAAAAGTATACAAGTTTAAATCATTCAGATATGTTTGCTAATTACATAAAAGTCGCGCTTCGAATTATCCGAAGAAATAAAGGATATTCATTTATTAACATCTCAGGGCTGGCCGTAGGGTTGGCTGCCGCCATTCTTATTATGTTGTGGGTGCAGAATGAAGTCAGTTTCGACAAATTTCATACAAAAGCCGATCGCATTTATAAAATGTTCAGCCGCGATTACTACAACGGGAGCACAGATGTTTGGCCGAATACACCATCTTTAATGGGCCCTGAGTTAAAACAGTCTTACGGAGAAGTAGAGGAATTTTCGCGTTTTCGAAATGTTTTCTTCCTGGTAAGAACAGGGGAGCATCGGTTTAATAACCGCGGAGCTTTCGCTGATCCTGCTTTTCTAAACATGTTCAATTTTGAAATGCTGGAAGGCAATCACAAGGCGTTAAGTAATGATTTTGGGATTGTTCTGTCCGAATCAATGGCTGTTAAATTATTTGGAAAAACCAGCTGCCTGGGTGAGACTGTCCTTGTAAACGATGGCGACAACTTCGCGGTTACAGGAGTATTAAAGACTCTTCCTCATAATACTGATTTTCAATTCGAATATTTGCTCCCATGGAATTATATGACACACCTGGGCTGGAATCGTTTTCAGGATTGGACACAGACTAACGCCAATACTTTTGTACTTCTGAAAGAAGGTACATCAGGGGAGGCGTTTCAATCGAAGGTGCAGAAAATTGTACAACATCACGTTCAGCAAGGCGATGGTTCCACCCGAGAAATCATTGCCCACCCCTTAACGAAGGTGCATCTTTATTCGCAGGACGAGAATGGCGAGCTTGTAAGAGGCCGGATCGAAACCGTGAGATTATTTTCAATAATAGCAGCTGTTATTATGCTGATCGCCTCGATAAATTTCGTGAACCTGAGTACTGCCAGGAGTGAAAAGCGTGCACAGGAAGTTGGTGTCAGGAAAGTAGTGGGAGCGCAACGAGGCTCCCTTATTGTTCAATTCATCTGCGAAAGCATCGTGCTGGTTATATTCGCCTTTGTCATTGCGCTGGTCCTGGTTCAGCTTTCGTTAAGAGCATTCAATACGATTGTCAATACTCCGCTCCAAATTGATTTCAGCAATCCGCAATATTGGCTATATGCACTTATTGTAATTGTTGCAACCGGTTTGCTGGCCGGAAGTTATCCTGCATTTTACTTATCATCATCACGACCGGTGCAAGTACTGAAAGGTATATTTAAAAATATGAATGCGCTGATTACCCCTCGCAAAGTTCTTGTGGTGACCCAATTTACATTTGCCATCGTATTAAGCATTTGCGCGATCATGGTTCGGCAACAAATTCAATTTGCGATGAATCGTGATGCAGGTTATGAACGGCCGGGAGTTGTTTACAATTTCCTGCAAGGAGAGATTCCGGCACACTTTGAGTCCATAAAAAATGAATTGCTGAGTAACGGAGCCGCTGTTTCTGTTACCAGAACTTTTAGCCCGGTTACCAACATATGGGATGTAAGCAACGGCTATAGTTGGCAGGGCAGTACGGAAGAAGATAAGAACTCAAAAATCTTTCTGCAATTTGGAAGCGATGCTGATTTCGTTAAGACTTTTGGCGTAACGATCACACAAGGCCGTGACATTGATATCAATACATTTTCATCGGACACAGCAGCGGTATTGCTCAACGAATCCGCTGTTGAAATCATGAGGATGAAAAATCCGGTTGGTGAAGTAATTAAAAATGAAAGCGGAGAAGTACTACATGTAGTTGGCGTTGTGAAAGATTTTATTGTTGGCTCGCCTTACCAGAAAGTCGGTCCGATGATGATTAAAGGCTGGCGAAATCGCTATGGATCGCTTCACTTTCGTTTAAATCCTGAATTAAGTCAAGCGGATGCATTGCAAAAAGCAGAGACAGTATTCAAAAAGTATAACCCCGAATATCCTTTTGAGTACTTTTTTGCTGAAGACTATTACAACATGAAATTCGGAAACGAAAAACAAACGGGTACGTTGGCTAGCCTCTTTGCCGGCTTGGCAATCTTCATCTCATGCCTTGGGTTATTCGGGTTGGCAGCCTACGTAGCTGAAAACAGAACGAAAGAAATAGGAATCCGGAAAGTGTTAGGAGCATCAACTCCGGGTATCATTGCTATGATTTCAAAAGACTTCATTCGACTGGTCCTGGTTGCAATTGTTATTTCTGTGCCAATCTCATTTTACATTGTAAATAATTGGCTTCAATCATTCAATTATCGTGTGCCTATTGGAGTCTCTGTATTTCTGATAACAGCAATCACAGCCGTTTTGATTTCGTTGATGACAGTGGGTCTTCAGGCTGTGAGGGCAGCAGTGGCCAATCCGGTGAAAAGTTTACGTTCAGAATGAAAAACTGCCTGCAGGCAATCAAAAGTTTTATGTAGTCCTGAAGTTACCAATATCCAAACCACTTTATTAAAAATTTAAGGAGATTCAACGAACTGATAGTTCGATAAATTTTAGAGTATGGTAACGCACAGTTTTGGGCGTGATTGCATTCGAGAAAATTACCTTTAGTAGATTAATTATAAAATATCGATATTGTGTGCAGCTTGCTCATTCTTATAAAGTTTAGTTGACGAACTCCTCAAAGCATGCTTGACTACCTGATTGAGATATTCACTGACCGTATGCGTCTAATCTCGTTCGGGCTGATTACATTTTTTTTCTTCTTAGAGTCCTTTTGGCCTTACCTATCCAGGCCCGAGAATCGGATGCAACATACAGCACACAATGTTGGTTTGATGTTAGTCTTCATTCTATTGGCGCCACCTATCAATTACCTGAGCGTACTTTGGTTTGAATATGTTGATCATAATGGCTTTGGATTACTCAATCTTTTTGAACTTCCATCAGCTATAAAAATCATTTTGGGGATGTTGATGTTGGACATGGGTGATTACTTCTATCACCGGGCCTCCCATCGATGGGGGCTTTTATGGGCTTATCACCGGGTACACCATAGCGACTTCGAAATGGACGTAACTACTGGTTATCGCTTCCACCCTTTTGAAAATATAGGCTTGCTGGTAACACAAATGCTTTCCTCGTTTGTTTTCGGATACAGCCTCGAAGCGGTCACACTGTACTATTTGATATACATCCCTTGGGTAATCACTCAACACGCCAACATACAGTTTCCTAACTGGTTTGAAAAATACTTCGTTTATGTTTTTGCTACACCAGATTTTCATCGAGTGCATCATTCGTATCCTCGCGTATATACCGATTCGAACTACGGTGATTTGTTTTCAATTTGGGACAGGTTATTTGGCACGTTTAAAAAGGTGAACCCCAAAGAGATAAAATTTGGCTTGGAAACTCACTTGGATACTAAAAAACATTCTCTTTGGTTTATGCTTATCGAACCCTTCCGAAAATAGCTCTGCATTAAACTGACAATCGATTTAATTCAAATTCCTTAAAAATCGATCACAATAGTTAAAAATCCTTTACTAGTAGTCTCGCCCAGAATCGAACTGGGATCAAAAGTTTAGGAAACTTCCCTGCCTGCCGGCAGGCAGGTATTCTATCCGTTGAACAACTAGGCAATGGTTTTTAAAAATAACGCATGAAATTTTTTGTAGTCTCGCCCAGAATCGAACTGGGATCAAAAGTTTAGGAAACTTCTATTCTATCCGTTGAACTACGAGACCAAGTGATTTTAAATATTCTTTTCCGACTCCGGACTTTAAATATTTCTCTCTCTTCCTGGCTTCCAGTCGCGAAGGTAATAATTCAGTATAAATCAATTGCCATGGCCGGTACCCTTTTGTAGATTTTGTCTTGCCTGAGTTATGTTCCATTAATCGCTTTGAAACATTCTGTGACATCCCAACATAAATTCTTCCATCTGCAAGACTTTTAATAGCGTAAACAAAGTACATGAGATCAAAAGTTTAGGAAACTTCCCTGCCTGCCGGCAGGCA
>DASTYM010000385.1:0-5991 GCA_035764995.1 Cyclobacteriaceae bacterium
CACAACGTTTTGTGTTTAAAGAGTTGCGGGGGTAGGAGGGTTTAAAAATGGAACGAAGTGGAATGTTAAACCCGACCTGCTGCGCAACTCTCCGCGGTTAAGTACGAAATTAATAAACCGATTTGAATAAGGACACAAAACCCCGCAATTCTTTAAACACGGTGTTGGCAGTAGTTGGGCTTCGTCCATAATTGTCAACTGCTTTCTCGTTTTCAATCTATCAATTTTAAGTCCATAAGTTGTCCACTGTCCACGAAGTCCAACTCCATTAAATATGAAGTAGTGTCGAATGTTAGCTTTGTCCTAAGTCAACTGTTTTGCTAACGTCAATTGTTACGTTTGAAAATATTTTATTTCTGTTAATTCTGTAGTCTTGAATTTTTTCTCGAGCTAAATCTGTCAATTCGTCAAGCTTAATGTTTTTATCTTTGCTGAAATACTCTCTGCTTTTATAAGCTAATGTTTGTCCGTCCTCATCTTTTATCTCCCAAATAATCCTTGTTTTATTCTCATCAATTACTTTTAAAATAATCACTCCATTAAATATTCCAGCGGATTTGTGTCCCGGTACATTAATGTCATGATAGTCTCCTGTTATTTTAATTTCTTTGTTTTGCATTGTCGAATTTTTTTCTTGTCTACCAACTTGGTCGGTTTACGCGTCTCTGTCCGCGAGCCCAATTACTGCCAACGTTTGTGTTTATGGCGGCTTGGGCTTAGGAGCGTTAATAAATGATTTTAAGAATGTTTAACGCGACCAGTCCACAAGTCCACCGTTGACAAAGCTAAATAAAGAAACCGAAAGTAATGAGGACACGAATTGCCCAAGCTGGCATAAACACTCTGTTGTGGGCCGTAGTTTTACAACTTACTTTTGATTGCTTTCACTCCATCAACCAGTCCGTCAAAATACTTGTCTAGCTTAAAGTGCTGTATCATGACCTTGATTACCTCGTCACACTCCTTGTCGGTCAAATGAGTCATTGATTTGTCCCCCGTTGAAATTCTAACTTGTCTTTGCGTTACGCTGACAACTATTAAAATTGCACCTTTCTCTGGAAGGGTCTTTGGTACCCAATAGTCTCTATAGCGATTTGAAAAGTCGGTTATTGTTGATTCAGGAAAAAATTCATCAATAGTAACAATATATAGATACGCTCCCTTGTCCTTGTTAACTAGTGCGGTTAAGATGTCCAATGAGTCAATCTGTTGTTTTTTTAGTTTGTCCTCTAAGTCATAGACTAATTTAGGTAGGAGACGTACGCGTCCATTGGGATAATTAGGGCAGGTTCTTTTTAGCTCTCTGTCGAGTCGGTATTGAAAACGAATTCCTTCTTGCAATAGGTCGTCTCCGGCTAAGGGATTCCTTTCAGTATACTTCATCGCCATATTGATTATGTCTGAAGTTTGAGCGTCAATGTCAGACGAGTCAGAATATTGTCCCAGTTTATTACAAAAGTCCTTGACAAAAGTCGAGTCCTGTCCATAGGACGAAATTGTAGCGAGAAGAAGTAGGGTGATAACTCTAGTCATGTTTAAAACTATGGCCCACAACGTTTGTGTTTATGCAGTGCGGGGAATAGGAGGGCTAAAAAATGTAGCGCAGCGAAATGTTTTGCCCGACCTGCACGTCTCTGTCCCCGACACCGAACTAAATTAAGAAAATACTTTTAATACATACACAAAACCCCCGTATTGCATAAACATGCTTGTTGGCAGTAGTAGGGCCCTTCTCCTCTCTTCATTCGTGGTCATTTGTTTTTGTCCCCCGTCAGTTAACTCAAACCTTTATTGGTAAGTCGTGCGGTGGGGCATTTTTATTTCTACTTTGTCCACTTACACAAAACTAAGCACACTTATTGGCTGGCTTTGGATGTGGGCTGTATCGTGCGGCCAGACAATGTGTGTGCGACTAATTAAAACAAATTAACTTCTTATTCATCTCTCAAATTGTCAATTGGGTTTGTAAGTGAGGCTTTTAAAGTTTGAATGCCTGTCGTTATGAGCAGAATTATGATTGTGATAACTGCAGGAATAATGAAATGATAAATTGTCAGCTCTATTTTATAGGAGAAACTTGTCAACCAATGATTCATCCAATAGTAACCAAGTGTCCATGAAATTGAAATTGCCACAAGAACAATTCTCGCGTAGTTGGAATACAAATGACTTATGAGTTGTCCGGTGGAACTGCCGAACACCTTTCTAATACTGATTTCTTTATATTTTCTACGCAAAGAGAAAGTAGTTAAACCTATAAGTCCGATTGCAGAAATTACTAATGCGATAATTGAAAATAATTTGTAGGCCTGACCCAATTTAAGTTCAGAACTATATAGCTGCTGGATTTCACTTTCCAGATACTTGTATTCAAGCGGATATCCGTCATACAACTTTGGCCATATTTTTTGTAATGAGGACAATCCGATATTTTTATCGTTGTCGTTAAGTTTCACTGAAATAAATCGATACGTTGGTGAATAAGCATACATGATGATTGGTTCAATTTCAGAATGCAGCGTTGTGTGATTGAAATTCTCAACAATGCCCACAACTTTGCCCTTAACCTTACCCGTAACCAACTGACCGATTGGCTCTGATAAATGAAGTTGCTTAACAGCAGCTTCATTCAGGAGAATTTCACTAAGTGTATCTTGACTTACGGAATTAAGCATTCTTCCATTTTTTAACTTCATTCCAAACACGTCAAGAGAATTTTCATCAATTAAAAATGTGGACATTGACCTGTCTTTAATTTCGGTTCCGACAAATGAGTATGTGTATGTCAGGGAGTTGTTGCAAGCGGGAGTGCTTGAGGAGAACGTTACGCCTTGAACACCAGGAAGCTGATTTAATTCGTTCACAATAGTTTCGTACTTATCATTTTTTTCCCTGTCTTTAATTGGTATCATGATGATATTCTCACCATTGAACCCAATTTGCATTGTCTTGAGGAAAGTGAACTGCGAGGAAACAACCATTGTGCAGAGGATTAACAGAATGGAAGTTGAGAACTGAAAGACTATCAATACCGTTCTAAATGTCGACTTCTGAATTCTTTCGTTACCTGTTCTTGTTACTTGCAGAATATTCGTTTGGAGTGCCTGTATCGAGGGAAAAATGCTCGTAAGTAGTCCAATGCCAACTGACAAAATTAAAGTCAAGGAAATTAGCCAACCAATATTTATAAATGATATTTGCTTTCCTGTAACAAGGTTGAAAGTCGGTAAAGCGAAATAAGCAGCAATAAAACCTGTCAGAGCTGCAATGAAGCAGATTATTAGCGACTCCAGTAAAGAGTAAATAGCCAATTGTGTTCTGTCTGCTCCAAGGATTTTTTGTATTGCTGTTTCCTTAGTTCGTGATAATTGTGTGGCCGTGGTCAGGTTCACAAAATTTGAGCACGCCATGGTTAAAACGATAACAGCAATTGTCCCCAAAATGTATGAGTAGCTCTCCTTGCTGTTGATGGTGATTTCATCTTTTCTGTCAGAGTGCAAATGAATGTCGGTGAGTGGTTGTAGAAAAAGGGATTCTTTTTCGCTAACCCATTCGGGTGCATTTGTTTTCAATAATTCAGGAAGCTTTTTCTCAACTTCTTTTGGTGACGCATCCTTATTTAATTGAACATAGGTATAGTGGTCAAACTGTCCCCAGTGATTGAGCCTCTTTTCACCAAGTAAATCATCCAATGAGGAAAATGAAATAAAAGCATCTGCAACAAAATGCGAATTAGAAGGGATGTCTTTTATTATTCCAGTTATGTTTAAATCAACTTGATTGTTGAACCGAATTGACTTGCCTACAGGGTCTTCATTGTTGAAATACTTTTGTGCAAGTTGTTCAGAGATAACAATTGAGTTTTTTGAACTTAATGCTTTCAGTGGATTTCCCCTAACGAGCGAGAACTCAAACACCTTAAATAAAGTGCTGTCAGCAAAAAACAACTTCTCTTCGTAAAACTGAATGTCATTGTAGGTTAGTAGGTCAGTCCCGGGGTTCTTGCGGATTCTTACGACTTGTTCAATTTCGGGAAATGCCCCAGTCAAATATTTTCCAATTGGTGCACTCGTTTTTGCCCAATTCGTAACTGTGCCATCACTGTTGAAATCCAGAACAACACGATAAATGTGGTCAGCATTTTTATGGTATTTGTCAAAACTGTACTCATCGGAAATGAAGAGTGTAACTAAAATGAAACTCGAAACACCCATACCCAATCCACCAATATTTATCGCTGTAAATAATTTGGACTTTCTGAACAGATTTCGAATACTTAGTTTAAAGAGTGAACGAACCATTGTCAACAAGGATTTCAAAGTCTAAAAATACAAAGTAATTCTTTGTCGAGCGTTGGAATTGGCTCTTGCCATAGCTTTGGTGTCGCGGTGGGTTTGCGCGGCTATGGCATGTGCCAATTGCGCTGGCAAGTCGAAGCCCAATCTTTTTAAAAATGCGAAGGGTCGGCCGTTTTACTTTCTAATCTGTCCTCCGTTTTGATTTTTTCAAGTCCAAGTTGTTTGCGAAGCCGTTCAATTGTCCCCGTGGGAAATTGTTGTTAGAAAAATTGTCGTCCGTTTTTTTGAAACCCAAATTGTCCGGGCCCTATTACTGCCAACGTTTGTGTTTATGGCGGCTTGGGCTTAGGAGCGTTAATAAATGATTATAAGAATGTTTAACGCGACCAGTTCACAAGTCCACCGTTTACAAAGCTAAGTAAAGAAACTGAAAGGAGTGAGGACACGAAATGCCCAAGCTGACATAAACACTTTGTTAGCGGCAGTTATAATACCACTTCGGGAATCCATAGTATCCGTAACAATTGTCTTCGTCCTTCTTCATTGTCCAGTATATTGGTCTTTTCCCTGGCTTGAACATAAGTACGCCATCATCCTTTCTATATCTTGTCAAGTCGATTACGTAATTCTTGTCTTTGTCCTTGATTGTTATGTATTGTTCATGTTTGATAGTATCGATAATTGTCACGGAGTTGTCCATGAGCACAGGTTTTATTCCCTGCGTATAGTAACCGTACAATTCTGATAGTCGATAAATTTCGTTCCTGTCTCCGGCATGTTTCATCTTAAACAATTTCATTAACGTGTCGTAGTCAGTATCGTGGTATTTATGCATCAATTCTGTACGGTCTAGCAGTTCTATGGCGACCGGTTGTGTGATTATGATTTTTGTCTCAATATCCTGGTTGGTAGATTCAACTAAAAAAGAATCTAATGCGCAAAAGGAACAAGTGTCTGAAGTAACTCCTCTTTTATTCAGGTCTTCAATCCTTTCTTCATAAGTGTATTCATCTGTCCGCTTGGCACTACAACTTAAACCTATAATGAAGATTATTATAAAAAATCTATGCATGTCCTAATTATAATTGCCGCTAACGTTTGGGTTTGGGCAGTGGCGGGCTTAGGAGGCCTTAGCAATGGAGCATCGCGGAATGCTAAGGCCGACAAGGTCGTCACTGTCCGCATTGGACAAACGTTGTAGCGAAGATAACACTTTATGTTTACACATCACCCCGCCATTGACCAAACCTGGTGTTGTGCGCTGGCCCCATCTACCTTCTTCTATATATAGTCCGCTGCCCGGAAAGTTGTATTCACATAAGAAATTGTCCTTGGTCAAGTGGCCCAGTTGTCTTTTGAATTTTTTGTCCCTGAGGTCAAAGACATTCAAAATGACATAAGGTTGAGTAATTAAGTATTTAGAGAAGTTGGTCTTAATATTCAAAATGTCTTGTTTGTCTCCTTTGAAAGTCGAGACGTCAAACGTAAATGTCATTGATTTAATACTGTCTCTATTTATAATTGTCATAACGTCAATGGGCAATATTAAGTCACCTGTATAATATTGAACCCCAACATTATATTTGTCCTTGTCTGTCTCAATAGTTAACTGAGTGTTTGATACTCCGTTCTCAAGAAGCTTGTCATTTAGCTTAATTATAAGATTTACTTTTGTGTCTTGTCCGAATGAACA
>DASTYM010000386.1:0-11121 GCA_035764995.1 Cyclobacteriaceae bacterium
CCCGAAACCTGCAAGTACGAACCTGAAATTCTTACGGTTAAAAAGCTTGTCAGAAATCTGTTGCGATTCTTTGCGTTTTCATTGATTGCTGCAACAGGTTTATCGGTTTGGTATATAAACCGCTATGCCCCACTTGAAGAACAAAACTTACAAGTGAAGAATTATGAACTGAAAGACCAATGGAAGACCCTCAACAAGGAAATTGATGTAGCTTATCATGAACTGAAAGCGTTAATCAATCAGGATGATAACAACTATCGTGTGATTCTGGACCTTCAACCGCTTGGATCTGAAGTACGCGAGGCCGGTGTCGGTGGTGCTGAACCATCGTATCTCGCGGAAGTAAAAAATTATAACCTGATTTCAGAAACATACAAACGTTTCGAAAAATTGAAACATCAGTTGGATGTTGAAAAACAATCGTTCGATGAATTAGCCGCCACCATTGAAACTAAAAGATCGATGTGGGCATCCAGGCCAGCTATCCAGCCAATCGACAACAAAGATCTTCAGCGATTGCATACAACTTTTGGTTTAAGATTTCATCCTTTACTCGGTTATACCAGGCCGCACAAAGGACTTGATTTTACAGCGCCCATCGGAACGCCTGTTTATGCAACGGGTGATGGGAAAGTTGCAACTTCTTACTATTCCAATACCTTTGGAAACGTTGTGTACATCGATCATGGTTTCAATTTTGAAACGCGCTATGCGCACCTGACGAAATACATTGTAGAGACCGGTGAACGAATTAAAAGGGGGCAGATAATCGGGTATGTTGGCAATACCGGGACTTCTGTTTCAGCACACTTACATTACGAGATTCTATTCAATAACGAACAAATCAATCCTATCAATTTCTTTCAACGCGACCTCAGCAACCAGGAATATGAGAAGCTGATCAACCTTGCTTCGACAGACCATTCAGCGTTGGATTAATTTCTCAAATTGGTTTTCTTTGTGGCCCATTTTAAACCCCGCCTATGAGAATTCTTTTGTTTTTGATTTCCTTTTTGGGTTTCACTTTGTCTTTTGCGCAAACTGTTAAAAAAGACACGGTAACTGTGATTGGCGTGGGCGATATCATGATGGGCAGTAATTATCCCGATCGGGTTTTACCGCAACAGGATGGATACTTCCTCATGAAAGAAGTTGAAACCGTATTAAAGAATGCCGATGTTACATTCGGTAACCTGGAAGGAACGCTTCTTGACTCAGGCGGAAATGTTAAAACATGCCGCGATCCTAAAGTTTGTTATGCTTTTAGAAGTCCGGTAAAACTTGTACAGAACCTTGTAAGCGCTGGTTTCGATGTGATGAGCATTGCCAATAATCATGCTGGTGATTTTGGAGATGCAGGAAGAAAAAGCACCATGAAAACACTTGATGAGGCGGGCATACTTTATACAGGCCAGCTTCCAAAACGGTACGTTACCTTCGAAAAAAATGGAATTCGGTACGGTCTTGCTGCTTTTTCACCAAATAGCAATTGCATTAGCATCAATAATCTGCAGGAGGCTAGGGCAATTATAAAAGAACTGGATGCAATTTGCGATATCGTGATCGTTTCCTTTCATGGGGGAGCCGAAGGTGGCCAATATCAAAGCGTTCCTCGTAAACATGAGCTGTTTCATGGTGAAGATCGAGGCGATGTGTATGCATTTTCGCATCAATTAATCGATGTTGGTGCAGATATTATCTTTGGACACGGTCCGCACGTTACGCGCGCTGTTGAAGTGTATAAAAATCGTTTTATCGCGTATAGCCTTGGGAATTTTTGCACGTATGGAGGTATCAATGTAGCCGGTATCAACGGCTGGGCGCCTATCATTAAGGTATTCGCTGATAATCAGGGCAAATTCATGAAGGCGGAGATCACACCTACCTATCAAATAGCCCGAGACAGGGTGAAAATTGATGGGGAAAAACGCGTGATTAAAAAGATTCAGGAGCTTACAAAAAAAGATTTCCCCGAAGTACCAGTACGCATTGACGATAAAGGATTAATTACTTACATTGCTCGTCAAGATGGCTTATAAAGAAAAGGAAATCGAGAAACTCTACTACTCCATAGGAGAAGTAGCAGAACAATTCAATGTAGCACCATCTCTCATCCGTTTTTGGGAGTCAGAGTTCGACCTCATTAAGCCAAAGAAGAATCGCAAAGGCAATCGCCAGTTCACCAAAGAAGATATTGATAATGTTCGTACCATTTATCACCTCGTAAAGGAGAAAGGTTTCACTTTACAGGGTGCCAAAGAGATGTTACGCAATGATAATAATTCAGTTAAAGACAAGATCGAATTAATCGACTCCCTACGATCTGTTCGAAGCTTCCTCGTTGAGCTTCGAGATAAACTACACTAATCAATTTGAAGATTTTTCAATTTGAAAATTTGAAGATTCCCCATCTTCTCCTTACTCCCTAATTTTCAAATTCTCTCATTTTCAAATTTTCAAATTCGTATGGAGCAAAGTCGTCTTGCATTTCTGGCCCTTCGTTTTATTCCTGGCATTGGCGATTATCTTGTTCGACAATTAGTGAGCTATTGCGGATCAGCGGAAGCTGTTTTTAAAACCAAACGTGGAAAACTATTAAAAATCCCGGGTGTAGGAGAAGTTACTGCTGACGCCATCTTAAGTGAAAGGCCTTTTCGGGAAGCGGAGAAAGAATTAGCGAAAGCCGAGAAGGAAAACGTGCAACTCCTGTTTTTCACAGATAAAAGTTATCCAGCCCGTCTGCGAAATATTCCTGACGCACCTTCCCTGCTCTACACAAAAGGAAATATCAATTTTGAAAACCAGAAGGTTGTAGCCATCGTGGGCACACGACAGGCAACATCGTATGGGAAAGAACGTGTAGAAGAAATAGTAAAAGCGTTAATTCCGCATGGTGCACTCATCGTTAGCGGATTGGCTTACGGTATTGACATCCATGCGCATAAACAGGCTATCAAACACAACTTGCCAACCCTTGGTGTGATGGGAAGCGGTATGGATGTGATCTATCCGGCAACTCATAAAGAAACTGCTGAACACATGTTTGAGCACGGTGGACTTATGACAGAAAATTGCTTTGGAACCAAACCTGATGCTCATCATTTTCCACAACGCAATCGCATAATCGCTGGCCTATGCGATGCCTTAATTGTAGTGGAGGCTGCTATTAAAGGCGGTGCGCTGATTACAGCCGAAATAGCAAACAGCTACAACAAAGATGTTTTTGCATTTCCTGGCAGTATTGGCGAACCTTTTTCTGAAGGCTGTAATACGTTAATCAAAACAAACAAGGCTCACTTGCTCACTTCAGTAAAAGACCTTGAGTACATCATGAATTGGGATGCTTCCTCCGATGCAAAAAAAGTGAGGCCTGTCATTTCACTAGAAGGCTTTGATGAATCGGAACAAATTATTTTGAAAATCCTGATCGAGAAGAAAGCGGCCGTGCTGATCGATGAACTCAGCTGGAAATCAACCTTACCGATCAGTCAGTTAGCTTCTGTTTTATTGGGGCTGGAATTTAAAGGCGCTGTAAAATCACTCCCGGGAAAACAATTTACGCTTTCAGGTTGAGTAAATTAATCCCGCTTCTGATTACACTTCTCTTTGATCAGATCATAGGCTTTCAAATCGCCCAGTTCACCGGCTTTGCTTAAATCCAGGCAACCGTTTTTAGTATCACCAAATTCAATCCGAAGCAGACCGCGCATGCTATAGGCATCTGCGCTTTTGGGTTTTAGCTGGATAATCTTGGTACAATCGTTAATTGCATCCTGGTACGCCTGTAAAAACTGTTTGGCTTTACCCCTGGCGAAGTAAGCGTCCACATAGTTTTCATTGATGGTAATGGCGGCTGTGTAGTCGTCAATGGCTCCGTAATAATCCTGCAATTTCATTTTTACGTTGCCACGGGCATACAGGGCATCAGCAAACTTGGAATTCTTTTCAATAGCCAGGTTATAATCCTTCATGGCACCGTGACGGTCGTCAAAATTATCTTTGATGTTCCCGCGCAGGTAATAGGCAGCTGCAATATTAGGATCCATTTCAATAGCCTTGTTGAGATTCACCAGCGCCTCCACATATTCACTCTTTTCCAATAACTCGCGTCCCTTTTGTGTATAATCCTTCGCTGTGGTTTGCGCATAAGACACAAACGAGAATAAAACAAGCACGCAGAGCAATGCAGGGAATTTCATAATCATTTCGAATTTAATTCGGCAAAGGTATACTATAATCATGCCGGGTTTGGGCTCAGGTAATATTTTCAGTGCTTTGGGAATATTTCATCTGCCATGGTAAGCGCCTGAAGGAACGTGTGATGATTTATTCCTTTTACCGCATCCTTTTCCTGAAGATACGCAAGAATAGTCTCAGTGGCAAGATTACCCACTAACTCATCTTTAGCCATGGGACATCCTCCAAATCCTTTAATAGCTCCATCAAATCGCTTGCAGCCTGCCTGATATGCAGCATGGATTTTTTCACGCGCGGTCTTCGGGTTTGAATGTAAATGCGCACCCAACTCAACCTTTGGAAACTTTCCAGACAGAGATTCAAAAAGGTACTTGATCTGTTCCGGTGTTGATACACCAATCGTATCTGCCAACGAAATGATACTCACGCCCAGCGTGCTAAGAATATCCACAAACTGTCCTACAACTTCAACATCATAAGGGTCATTGTATGGATTGCCAAAACCCATACTGATGTACACTACCTGCTGTTTTTTACTTTCGATACAGATTTGCTGAATCTCATTCAGCGTTTCAAGTGCCTCCACGATCGATTTATTGGTATTGCGTTGTTGAAATGTTTCTGAGATCGATAATGGAAAGCCGAGATACCGAATAGCCTGATGTTTAGCAGCTTCTTCTGCCCCTCGCGTATTCGCCACAATGGCTAAAAGTTTGGTAGTTGTACCGTTGAGCTCTAATCCGGCAAGAACCTCTGCAGTATCGCGCATTTGCGGTATTGCTTTGGGCGATACGAAGCTTCCAAAGTCAATCGTATCAAACCCGACCTTTAATAATTGATTAATGTAACGAATTTTCTTTTCGGTAGGGATAAACTCATCAATACCCTGCATGGCATCCCGCGGACATTCGATTATTTTCATTGCACGTTGACTTTAAAACAAAAATACAGAAAACTAGTATCGAGTATCCAGCATCTGGTATCTAGCCTAAATATTTGCCATTTTTGCTGATGCTATCTTCAACAAGGATGATTATTCAGGAACAAGTAGATCTCTATCCGTACAATACTTTTAAAATTCACGCGAAAGCAAAGTACTTCACCTCCATTCACTCCGTTAGCGACTTCCAGGAGTTGGTAAAAAGTCAAGTCTACAAGCAAGAGAAACGATTATTACTGGGTGGCGGAAGCAATATGCTGCTTACAGGCGACTTCCAGGGCCTTGTTATACGCGCAGCGTTGAAAGGAATTGATATTGTATCACAAACTGATGACACAATTACTGTAAAAGCAGGTGCCGGAGTCATTTGGCATGAGCTTGTTCTTCACAGTGTAGCTCAGGATTGGGGTGGCATTGAAAATCTTTCATTGATTCCCGGAACAGTTGGTGCTGCACCGATTCAAAACATTGGTGCATATGGTGTGGAAGTGAAAGAAGTGATCAAAAATGTTGAAGCAATTGACCTGGTTACAGGAGAAGTTCGCGTGTTTGAGAATGAAGAATGTAAGTTCGGATATCGTGAAAGTGTGTTCAAAGAACGTCTCAAAGGAAAATATTTTATTTCAAGTGTTACTTTAACATTCACCAAAAAAAATCATCGGTTTAACACCTCATATGGTGCTATCGAAGCGACACTCAAGCAACAACATGTGACACAACTTTCCGTGCGTGCGATCAGTGATGCAGTGATTGCAATTCGTCAATCAAAATTACCTGACCCAAACAAGATTGGTAACGCAGGAAGCTTCTTCAAGAACCCTACGATCACACAACAACACTACGAAAAACTAAAAATAGAACATCCTGAAATACCCGGATACTCAGCTGTAAATCAACAAGTTAAAGTTCCTGCAGGTTGGCTGATTGAAACGTGCGGGTGGAAAGGAAAAACATTTGAAAACATTGGCGTTCATCCTCATCAAGCGTTGGTGATTGTGAACTACGGAGGTGGAACAGGGGCAAAAATTTGGGAGCTCGCACAGAAAATTCTTCACTCAGTGAAAGAAAAATTTGACATCGAACTTCAACCGGAAGTGAATGTGATTTGATATGATGTTCGAGAAAAAATTCCTGAACATTGACCTTGTAAAAAATTCCAGAATCGAAAAAAAAAGTTCAAAAATTTTTGCGAATTAAATTTTTGTTATAACTTTTCGTAAGTTTTAACATAAAATTTTAAACGCTATGGCAAAAAAAGCAAAAAAAGCAGCTAAGAAAAAAGCAGCTAAGAAGAAGAAGTAATTAGGTAACACCTAAAGAAACTTTGCGAAGGGAAGTAATTTGGAATTACTTCCCTTTCGTTTTTTATAGCCGTTTATTTTTTGAAAACCTGATCAAAAAATTAAGTTAATCACCGGTTTTTCATTCGGTTGCAGCAATTTATAACGCTGTTTGCTTGCGCTCACTACTATCCGATCGTAAATTCAATCATCAAAATCCTGATTAACGTTGCTCCTATGGCCAAGAAACCTGTAAAAAGCGTGGTGAAGAAGAGTGTTGCTTCGCCTGCTGCAAAAAAAGCATCGCCTTCCAAACCCAAAGCACCCAAAATTCTTGCGATCGAAAAGGTAAATGAAGATGCCCTGAACAAGTTACGGGACTTGAATATTGAACAAGGCCTTCAGGCGGAAATCCAATGGTGCCTGGGAAGTTATCGCGCAGATAAAAATCCCATAGGGCTCTATACGATGGCTGAAAGAGCGCTTGACGTATTTAAAGGCGTACGCGAAAAAAATCCGAAAGCAGTAGCTACAAAACTGGTGAGCAATATCGAAAAGGCATTAAAGAGCCGCTAACTAGATCATGTGTGTAACATTGGTGAGTTGACCGCTGTAGCGCTCAGTCTTCACACCAAACTTCTTTAAGAACTCCACTCCTTCATCCATGGATAATCCTTTATACTCCGCATAGGAGTTCAGGTATAACACCCTTTTTATTCCTGTACTATAGATGATTCGGGCGCAAGCCAGGCAAGGCGATAAAGTTAAAAAAAGGCTTGCGCCTTCAACATCGGTCTTATTTTTCACGGCATACAGGATTGCGTTTTGTTCTGCATGGATTGCCAGTGAACAACTGCCCCTTGAATCGCGCGGGCAGCCAACACCCGGCCACTCCTCATCACAATTATGAGTACCGGATGGCGGTCCGTTATATCCGATAGAAATAATGCGCGTGTCTTTCGTTAGCACCGCTCCTACATGGCGTTTGATACAATGCGAACGCTTGGCCAGGTTAACGGCCAGCTCCATGAAAATATCATCAAAATCGGGGCGGGACATTTCAGTGATTTACAATTTAAGATTTATCTTCGCCAAGATAATTTGAATAATGATTCGAGCAAAGTCCTGGCTGGTTACCCTACTCCTCTTTCCCGTTTGCAGCTTGTTCTCACAAGATGCACCGCCAACCCGTCCCAGTCCTACCGCAATAACATCTGCCCGATATAAGGATACGTATGTTAAAATCACTTATTGCCAGCCCCGTAAGCGTGGTCGTGAGGTGTTTGGAAAACTAGTTCCTTTCGGAGAGGTTTGGCGAACCGGTGCTAATGAAGCTACCGAAATTACCCTCACACGGGACTTATTTGTAAATGGTACATTGCTTCCTGCAGGCACCTATTCACTGTTTACAATTCCTGCACATGATAAATGGACAATTATTATCAATAAAGACCTTGGACTTTGGGGTGCATACAATTACAATATCAAACAGGACGTTTTACGTTTTGATGTACCGGTGATGCAGCTGACTAATGAAGTGGTGGAAGCGTTTACAATCCAATTCGATCAACGCAACAGTGTGGCCGACCTTTTGCTGGTATGGGATAAAACAAAAATCAGTATACCCATTCAATTCATTGAACCAAAACCCTAATGAAAGCGATTACCCCCTTTCTCTTTTTGCTTCTGATTCCCAATTACGGATTTAGCCAGGAAGTTCAGGAAACCGAACTCGATCGAAGAAATGGTTTCAAGGATATCAAGATGGCCTCCCCAATTGATTCGGTTAAAGGCGCCATTTTCAAAAAAGACTTCAAAGAAAAAGGGCACCACGATGCCAAGCTCTACACGATTGAGCATCCAGACTACCAATTTATCGGAGAGGTAAAAATTGAAAGCATTGAAGTAAAAACGTTCAAAGGCTTGATTTATGAAATTTCCGTTATCACGGTGAAAGATTCACGACTCATGAAAGGTATGGAGGCCGCGTTAGGAAAACCAATCTATAACGTTCGGGATGAATCCTACAACTGGGCCGGTAAAAACCTTGGGCTTAAATTCAGGCCACATAAAAAAAATCAGCTAGAACTCCTTTACGGCTCGAAAGTGGTACACCAGCTCATGAAAGATGACAAGGCCAACAAGATTAAGGACATCTCAGGGGATTTCTAGTTTCTAGTTTCTGGTTTTATTTAGCGTACGAAATCCTGTATACAACATTTGCATGGTCATCTGAGACCAACATCGAACCATCTGGCAGCATCAACACATCTACCGGACGGCCCCAGGCTTTTTGCGTGGCATCGTCAAGCCATCCGCTGGCAAATGTTTCATAGCTCGCAGCCTTTTTATTGTCTGTTACTTTAATCATGCTCACCCTGTAACCAATCTTTTTACTTCTGTTCCAGGATCCATGCTCGGCAATAAACAAATTGTTGCGATAAGCCTCAGGGAACATGGTGCCAGTACAAAATTTCAAGCCCAGTGGAGCAACGTGAGGTCCCAGCGATTGAGCAGGAGGCGTAAATTCATTGCACATTCTCTTCTTCCCAAACTCAGGGTCTTGGATGGTGCCGGCATGACAATAGGGATATCCAAAATTCATATCTTTTTTCGGGGCATAGTTAAGTTCACATGGAGGCAAATCATCGCCCATCAAATCACGACCGTTATCGGTGAACCATAATTCCTTCGTCACAGGGTGCCAGGTGAAGCCAACGGTGTTGCGAATACCGTGAGCATACACTTCTCTTCCCGAGCCATCGGTATTGATACGGGTAATGGAAGCAAAAATTTCTTCCTCAGGATCACATATATTACAGGGTGCTCCTACCGGTACATATAGTTTTCCATCGGGCCCAAACGCGATGTACTTCCAGCCATGATGTCCTTCAGTAGGGTATTGATCATTTACAACCACTGGCTTGGGGGGAGAAGCAAGTTTGGATTCAATTCCAACATATTTCGTTATGCGGCTTATTTCTGCCACATATAAATCGCCATCTTTAAATGCTACACCGTTCGGCATATTCAGGCCGGAAGCAATCGTCCATTTTTTATCCGCTTTAAAATCTCCATCGGTATCTTTTACTGCGTATACTTTGTCTCCATTGCGATTTCCAACAAACAACGTTCCCGATGGGCTCATGGCAAGTGATCGTGCATTGTCAACTTCTGCGTAGACTTCAATTTTAAATCCACTCGGAAGTTTAATCTTATTGAGTGGTAAGGTTTTTTGATACTCAGTTAAGGCCGGTACACTGCCGTCATCCGGTGCAACGGAAGCAGATTCGTTCTCCTGACGGGAACTTCCCGAGCATTGAGAGAGAATAATAGCTACTCCGTAAAGCAAGATTGTCTTGAATCGCATAGTCACATTCATTGGAAGTCGAAGGTAATTTTTTCAAATCTCAATTGAAACAAATTTTCCATGGTCAGGGAGCCATCCATCTTTAACCTGCCTGCCGGTAGGCGGTAATCATGAAATCAACCGTTAATCCTATAATACCATAATCCTGAATTATATTTGCGGCATGATTTCGATTTCCAACATATCGTACTTTATCGGTGGCCGTGCGTTGTACGAAAATGCCAGCATGTTTGTGAAGCCAAAAGACAAGATTGGCCTGATTGGATTAAACGGCAGGGGAAAATCGACTCTTTTAAAGCTCATTAATGGTGATTACTCGCTGGACGCGGGCACGATCAGTAAAAGCAATGATTGTACGATTGGGTTCCTGAATCAGGATCTCCTCTCCTATCAAACAGAAGATTCGATCCTGACAGTCGCCATGGGTGCCTTTAAGGAAGTGGTGGATATTGAGCGGGAGATCGAAACGATCATCCACAAACTGGAAACAGAGTATTCCGAAACCATGGTGGAAAAGCTTTCCAAACTTCAGGAGAAGTATGAACAAATGGATGGCTACACAATGCAATCCAAAGCAGAAGAAATCCTGGAAGGAATTGGTTTCGCAACGGCAGATTTACACAGGCCCTTGAAAGAGTTTTCCGGAGGTTGGCGTATGCGCGTGATGCTTGCCAAATTATTATTGGAGAAGCCCTCGTTACTGATGCTGGATGAACCTACCAACCACCTGGACCTCCCCTCCATCGAATGGGTTGAAGGCTACCTGAGAAATTATGATGGTGCAGTGATGGTTGTGTCGCACGATCGTCAGTTTTTGGATAATGTGATTACCAAAACAGTTGAGGTTACACAAGAGCAATTATTTACCTACGAAGGGAATTACTCATTCTACATTAAAGAAAAAGAATTACGTCAGGAGATTCAACAAGGCGCTTTCGAAAATCAGCAGGCTAAAATCAGGCAGACAGAACGTTTTATTGAACGATTTAAGGCAAAAGCGTCAAAAGCAAGACAAGTGCAATCTCGTGTTAAGGCACTCGAGAAAATTGACCTGATTGAAGAAGTAGTGGATGATACAGCTGCTGTGAATTTCCGATTTAAATTCAAACAACAGCCAGGCCGGTTTATTTGTACGCTGAAAGATGTATCAAAATCGTATGGCCCGCTGGAGATTTTAAAAAACACTTCTATCTCGCTCGAGCGCGGAGACAAAATTGCGTTGGTGGGTGCCAACGGAAAAGGTAAGTCTACTCTCTTGCGAATAATATCAGGAGGTGAACCCGTGGAAGGTGAGCGAACACTTGGTTACAATGTGATTCAGGCGTTTTATGCGC
>DASTYM010000387.1:0-4239 GCA_035764995.1 Cyclobacteriaceae bacterium
TTCAATTGGTTATTATTGATCAAAAAAGGTTGTTTTTCATAGCTGAGTCCAACCCGGTAAGTAACGCGCTTGAAATAGTTGTTTGACGTTTGATCGGGCGTGTACTCACCGCCAAGGGCAACCCTCCAGGCTTTATCCAGCCCTTCATCTTCTTCTCGTACGCTTTTAAATTCAGACCAGTCTTGCGAAGCATACTCAATTCCCGCAGACCAGCGTGTACCTTTGCCTACAGATACACCTGCAATAAAACCTGAGGGTACAGTCACAGAACTGCTGTTGTTGATCAGTGTATCGGAAGAGACGGGATCACCGGCTGTATTTCTTCGTTCAACAAACGTGCTTTTTTTGGTTCTTAAGTCAGCACCAAAATTATAAACCAAACCTGCGCTAATTCGGATGTCATCTTTTTTCCCAATCGAGTCCTGACTGAACGATAATCCTCCTGTAAACTGGAAGTCTCTCACATAGGTTTGCTCATTTACTGCAATAACGAATGGTAATTGTACGGAGCTGTTAGGGGGCAACAGGTTCGAGTAGTCTGTTTCTACGGAGCCAAATAAATAGCTTGCCCTTACACCAATAGACCAGTTGTCGTGTAACCGGATACCGTTAGACCAATACAATTGATTAATACCTCCGCTGCCTTGTTCAGCAACAGCTACGGTGTCTGTCACCTGACCTGATGTATTATCAATAACATAGTCGGTGTAAATCAGTTTATAGTTCACATTTGTATAAGGCATCAATCCAAACGAAGTTGTCCATTTTCCCGGCTTAACAGGGAATGCGATAACCAGGTAGTTGAGGTTACCATTGGTGTTTTTTTGTTTCGTGGTATCCGATCTTAATGTTCGTGATTCAACCAGCATACCTGCCTGAAAGGTTGTGTAGTAGTTATACACCAGCAAGGCAGGGTTTTGATTATTGATAGACCAGTATTGAGGCTGGCTTACGCCTATACCGCCCATTCCCTGGTTTTGGACGAGGGCGTTACCATAAGGCACGCCAACCCCGAACGTTGAAAAAGGCGTACGGGCCGCCTGCCCAAAGGCCGCAGATGACAACGCAATAAGGACGAGGAGGGAGAAAAAATACTTCTTATACAACGACATTATGAATCAAAACGCTATTTAAACCGATTAGGACCAAATCCGGGGACGCAAATATGGAGTCTTTCAGTTTGTTTTCAAAAAACAGCGTGTCTCCTCCACACAAAATCACCTTTAAATCAGGGAATTGCGACCGGTATCGGGTAATTATTCCATCTATTTCTGCTGCCAGACCATAAATCACCCCACTTTGAATAGATGACTCTGTACTATTCCCAATCAACTCAGGATTTTCCGTTGGGTTGATTAACGGCAATCTTGCTGTAAAAGTATGAACAGCCTTAAAGCGCATCATAAGACCGGGGGAAATTCCGCCTCCGTGATAATTGCCGGTGGCATCGATAAAGTCGTAGGTAATACAAGAACCTGCATCAATAACAAGACTACTGAAACCTGGGAAAAGTTGTAACGCACCACAAGCGCCTGCAATACGATCCACGCCAAGGGTGTGAGGTGTTTTGTACAATAGCGTAACAGGTAATGGCAATGTATGAGAGAGAATAAACTTTTGTTTTGCGTTTACAGCCCATTCGGTAATCTGATCTGCTTCCTTAGTCACAGAGCTTACGATGAGGTTTTCTGCGGCTGAATGTTGAAGAAAACTTTTGAGCTCATTCATCTCCAAAAAGGTATGTTTTTCAATCAGATTGAGATGATTGAAAATCGCTACCTTGGCGGATGAGTTTCCGTAATCGACAACTAAATTCATAACACAACATTGCGAACCTTCAAAAGTATGGATTCAAAACAGAAATATAAAGTGATCGGATTAATGTCGGGCACTTCATTAGACGGAGTAGACATTGCCTGTTGCACGTTTTCATACAAGAAACGCTGGACGTTCACCATTGAAAAAGCGGAGACGGTTCATTATTCATCGGAATGGTTTAAAAAACTCAAGGATGCTCACACACTTTCTGCGGAACAATTGCATGAACTCGATCATGCGTACGGAAAATTCCTCGGAGGCCTTAGCAATAACTTTATCAGGAAGAACAAAATCAGGAATGTCGATTTTATTTCATCGCATGGTCATACCATCTTTCATCAACCTGAAAAAGGATTTACACTTCAAATTGGAAACGGAAATGATATTCATACCGTAACGGGTTTGCCTGTCATTTTTGATTTCAGAAGCTTGGATGTAGCCAACGGTGGTCAGGGGGCACCCCTTGTTCCGATTGGTGATAAGCTTCTTTTCAGTGACTACGATGTTTGTCTGAACTTTGGAGGAATTGCTAATCTTTCTTTTGAATTAAAAAAGAAGCGGGTAGCGTACGATGTCTGTTATGTGAACATGGGATTGAATTACCTCGCAGAAAAAATCGGAAAGAAGTACGATGCATTTGGTGATGTTGCTTCCTCAGGGGAATTGAACAAGGAGCTTTTGAGTAAACTACAGGCTGTTTATCAGACCACGAAAAAAAAGCGCCCCGCACTCGCCCGTGAATTTTTTGAACAAAAGATTCAGCCGTTATTGGACCAGGAAAAAATTTCTGTCCCGGATCGCTTGCGAACCTTTACCGAGTCTATTGCTCAACAGCTTTCAGAAGTGATTTTAAAATCCGGAAAGCGAATGACCGTGCTGTGCACCGGGGGAGGTGCACTCAATTCTTTTTTGATGTATCGATTGGTAGAGCATTGTGGTGACGATGCCACGCTGGTAATTCCGGAAAAAGGAATAATCGATTTTAAAGAAGCTATCGTTTTTGCATTTTTGGGGGTTTTAAGATCCCGAAACGAAATAAACTGTTTAAAAAGTGTCACTGGTGCGACTCAAGACTCGTCAGCAGGTCTAATGATCGGTTCATTCAAATCATAACTCTAAAATCTTAAGTCTTAAATCTTCATGCGCGAACTCCTCCAAAAATTCGAAAATAAACGTCCCGAAATTGTATTTGAGTGGAAAGACAGTGAGACCGAAGCTGAAGGTTGGGTTGTTATTAATTCACTGAGAGGTGGCGCGGCAGGTGGTGGTACCCGCATGAGACTCGGTTTGGATAAGCGTGAAGTTGAGTCACTGGCTAAAACCATGGAGGTGAAGTTCACCGTCTCCGGCCCTGCCATTGGAGGCGCAAAATCCGGAATCAATTTTGATCCAGGCGATCCGCGTAAGGTGGGTGTGCTGCAACGCTGGTATGCTGCAGTGATGCCTTTGCTGAAATATTATTATGGAACAGGTGGAGATTTGAATGTGGATGAAATTCATGAGGTGATTCCAATCACGGAAGATGTCGGGATCTGGCATCCACAGGAAGGTGTTTTCACGGGTCACTATAAACCAAGCGAAGCACAAAAGGTAAATCGCATAGGTCAGCTTCGTCAGGGTGTAGTAAAAATTATTGAAGATGAACAGTACACTCCTCAGCTGAGTAAAAAATATACAGTAGCTGATATGTGTACCGGCTGGGGCGTAGCGGAAGCGGTTCGTCATTATTATGAATTGTGGGGAGGCGACTTGAAAGGCAAGCGCGCGGTTGTACAGGGATGGGGAAATGTTGGCGCTGCTGCCGGATTTTATCTGTCAAAAGCCGGAGTGAAGATTGTGGGGATCATCAGCCGCGAAGGAGGTTTAATGAAAAAAGGCGGATTTACACACGAGGAAATAAGCCAGCTGGTGGTGAATCGTCAAAATAATAAATTGGTAGCGCCTGAACTTTTATCGTTTGAAGAGGTCAACAAGAAAATTTGGGATAGTGAATTTGAAATTTTCATTCCTGCCGCTGCTTCGCGATTGGTAAATAAAGACCAGGTTGATCGCATGATAGCTTCAAAACTTGAAGTGTTCTCATGTGGAGCGAATGTTCCGTTCTCAGATCCGGAAATATTTTTCGGCCCAACTGGTTTGTATGCCGATCAGAAATTTTCAGTGATTCCTGACTTCATAGCCAACTGTGGAATGGCACGGGTGTTTGCACACTTCATGGAAAGCGAAGTAAAGATGGACGACAAATCAATCTTCGATGATATTTCGCTAACCATCAGAAAAGCATTAGAGAAAACACATAAAGTGAACCCCGCTAAAACTGGAATTGCGCAGGCGTCTTTTGAGACTGCGTTGAAGCAGCTTGTGAAATGAAAGTCACGTCATTTCGAACGCAGTGAGAAATCCCCAGATGAGTAGCACACA
>DASTYM010000388.1:0-2768 GCA_035764995.1 Cyclobacteriaceae bacterium
TTGTTGCGCCTCCTAATGTTTCGTTGTCAATGTCTTCGCCAATGGCAGCTTTTACGAGGTAAGAACCTGCTAGAAAAATCGAACCGGTCTTATCTACGATCATCGCTTCATCCGACATGATCGGTAAGTATGCTCCACCCGCAACACAACTTCCCATGATAGCAGCAATTTGCACAATGCCCATAGCAGACATCTTAGCGTTGTTTCTGAATTGTCGTCCGAAGTGTTCCTTGTCCGGAAAAATTTCGTCCTGCATAGGAAGAAAAACACCTGCACTATCAACGAGGTAAACAATGGGGAGTCTATTCTCCATCGCAATTTCCTGTGCTCTTAAATTTTTCTTGGCAGTTATTGGAAACCACGCACCCGCCTTCACAGTAGCATCGTTTGCCACGATCATGCATTGCCGGCCATGAATGTATCCAATACCTGTTACAACTCCTGCAGAAGGGCATCCTCCTACTTCCTTGTACATATTTTTGCCTGCAAAAAGACCGACCTCCAGGAACTCGGTTCCTTTATCCATTAAGTATTGAATGCGCTCGCGGGCTGTTAACTTTCCTTTCTGATGTTGCTCTGAAATTTTCTTTTCTCCTCCACCCAATTTGGTGGTAGTAGTTTTCACATGAAGTTGATGCAGCAATTGTTTATACTGATCTTCATTCTTATTGAATTCCAAATCCTTTTCGGACACAATGGTTTGATTAAGAAGTTGAACTATTGACTACTCTTTTGGCTGCTCTTTTCTTTTTTTTGCTGCTCAAGATCTTTTTCAATTTTCTTCCGGCTCTTTCCTAATGGGGCCATGAAGTGTTTAGGGTTTTCATTGAAATGCTTTGAGAGTGAATCAAGCGAAATAAGTAACTTATTGAGATTCACATACAAGGTATCTTCAGTCATTAACTTACTCATCGTATTATCGCCCTTGCCCATTTTAGCCAATGTCTCATTTAGTTTACTGAGGGCCAGCTGTGCTTTCTTCAAAGTCTGATTTAATTCCACTGACTTCAGTGAATCTGAAATCGTTTTAAAATTCGACAAGGTTGGCTGAAGTTTATCAAGGCTCCGGTTCAAGTTAGTAGTTACCGACCGGATGCTGTAAGTCAGGCTATCCATTTTACCGTTGGCATTTCGGATAGTCTTATTCAATAAAACGGGTGTTGCTTTGAAGCCGTTAAAAATCTCATCGAGTTTTTCTGAGTTGCTGCCCAGGTTGTCGAGAATGAAGTTGAGTTTTCGCAGTGTTGATTGCAGATCGGCTACCGGTTCTGTCAGGAAATCTGCAATTCCTTTAGCAATCTCCGAGCGAAGGGTGTCTTTAGGTTGTAGCGGACGGGCAATACTGCCGACATCAAGCTGAATAAATTTTGTTCCCAGTATATCGCCATTCAATAAAGCCACAGTAGAATCTCCCAGGATAATGTCGGAGTTAATTTCCATTTCAACCACGACCCTGTTTTTCACCTGTTGGAACTGAATGTTGCTCACCCGACCAACAGAATACCCATTGATATAAACCAGGTTGGATGGCATTAATTTATCTACGTTCTGATAAACTGCGTAGTACTTCTTCGTTGACGAGAAAAAATCAATCCCCTTTAAATAGTTAAAGCCCGCGTAAAGCAACACTAATGACACGACCATGAACAGGCCTACTTTTACTTCTTTCGATATATTCATGAGATTCTTAGAGTTTCAGGCTCTAATCTGCGCCTAATTTAATGGATTCTACTTCATTTTTATAGTCGCGAACGGCCCTGAAAATTCCCGAAGCCAATAACTCCTGCCCATTATCTGAAGCCAGATACTGCTCTTCTTTTTCATTGGATAAAAAGCCAACCTCTACCAGTACGCTCGGCATTGCTGTTTTCCAGAGAACCAGAAAACCAGCTTGCTTAACTCCGTGATTTTTTCTACCAACTCGTTTTTGAAATTGATCTTGAATTTTAGCGGCCAGCTTGAGACTGCTTTCTGTGTAAGCACTTTGACTTAACGAAAAAAGTATATAGGACTCCGGGCTATTAGGGTCAAAACCTTCAGACCTCGCTTTGGATTCTTCATCCAGCAGAATCACAGAGTTTTCACGCTTGGCAACGGCCAGGTTGCTTTCGGTTTTATGCAATCCCATCACCCATGTTTCGGTTCCATAAACAGCAGGACTTGGACTGGCATTTACATGGATTGAAATAAATAAGTCGGCCTTATTTTTATTAGCCACGTTCGCCCGGTCATCCCAAATCACATAACGATCATCTTTTCGGGTATAGAGAACCTTTACCCCCGGAAGGTTTTTTTCTATGCTTGCGCCCAACTTGAGGGCTATTTTTAATGCAATATCCTTCTCCTTATTCTTCTTTTTCCCGATTGTACCCGGGTCGTGCCCTCCATGACCGGCATCAATAACAATGGTCTTGATTTTAAATTCCTCCTGGGCCTGTTTGCTGGCAGAGTTTAGCAAGGTTATTGCTAAAAACAGGGCGGTAAATCCAATATTCTTAACAGGCTGCACGATGTTCGAACTATTTGCAATAACTTTGCTCAAAGTTGTGAAATTTTCACTAAAAGCTAAGCATCTGCAGGCCAACTCTCTAAAAGTGCGCTCTTTCTTTCTCATTATTTTTACGATCATTCTTGCCTTGCAAGCTCAGGTTACACTTGGTCAGGACCCAACGCCACCCGCTATCCAGCGCAAGGACACTACCAAAATTAAGGCCGACACAGTTAAGGCCAAAACAAAAGCGGATAGTCTTAAGGCCAAGCCCAAGAGT
>DASTYM010000389.1:0-5630 GCA_035764995.1 Cyclobacteriaceae bacterium
AGGTGCAAACGCAATCATCGGTGTTGATCTTGATTACGAAACCCTAGGATCCGGTGGAAGCATGTTGATGGTTACTGCGTGTGGTACTGCTGTAAGGATTGAATAGTAGAGACGTATGATTATGCGTCTCTACTATTCAATTACTTTCTCCTATAAAAAAACAATTTTTGCGGATTATCGCTAAACTCTTCATTCACCGTGAAGTAACCTTCCCCGTTTACATCAAAGGTGATAGCTTCCCCTTGCGGTTCAGGAACATACGGTAGGCGGGTTGGCATTCGTTTGATCATCTCGGCAACAGTCTCGCCTTGATTTCTTTTCCAGTAGTATACAGAGCTATAACTTTTAATAAGCATTTCATTGCCGTCTCTTGAAATACTCGCACTGACAATTTGGTTGTAGAAATCTGAATGATAGCCATTCGTTAATTTCTCATTGCCCTGCTGAGAATAAACCTTTTCTTCATGTTGATTGAATTCAAGTTTGGCAAGTGCAAGTTCCGCTGTGATTGTTTCGGTGGATGATTGCGGAAACGGCAACCTATAAAGATTTACTTTCTCTTCTCGTTTCGAAATGATGAAGATGTCGCGTGTAAGCGGGTCAATCATCATCGATTCGGCATCGCGAGGGCCATCGGGATATTGAAACTTAATCGTGTTAATATTTGACAACGTGGTGTCCGATGCTTTACTCCAGTCAATGACTGGTTCTTCAACGCGATAAATAAATTTGAATTCGTACTTAGCCTTGTTGTCTCCGATGTCGCCAACGTAAACATAATTCTTCCCATCTACCGGGCCTGGGCCAACCGCCATCGCTTCCCAATCACGATTCTTAAGCTTGTTAAACCAAACGGTGGCTTTCAGTTGAGCTTGCCTGTCGATCAAAAAGATTCTTGCCTTGTCACCACCGTCATTATTGGTCCACAAAAAGTTGGGGTTATTGATGCTGGCTGCCAAGCCTGATGCTTCCGAAAGTTCTTTTGAGTCCAGTTGTCCTTGCGCTACCCCTCTCTCAAATATACTTTCATCAACGACCAACAAACTTCCCTTGTCGGATGATTGACTTTTTCTTTCACATCCAAGGATGACCAGGAGAAGTACAAAAGCCAGTAACCTCAGGTTATACATCTTCAAAAATTTTCGTAAAGAAAGGGTTTTCAGTGAGAATGAAAAACGTTTTTATGACAGTCGTCTGGTGTTTTAATCATGATCATTAGTCGCTGGTCACCGGTAACAGGCGACTGGCAACCGGGAACCTTAGGTCATTCCTTGTCAATCGAAATCGCTTAAATGACTAATATTACACAATGAAGGAAGAACCAATCAACGATGACGAACAGGATGATGAACTTTTATTTGAGCACCATCGTATCGTTGCAGATCCGGGGCAAAGCCTGTTGCGGATCGACAAGTTTTTAAATACACGCATGGGCAATGTGTCGCGTTCCAAAATACAGAAAGGTATTGATGATGGATTTGTAAAGGTTAACGACCACGTTATAAAATCGAATTACAAAGTTCATCCCGGAGATGTGATTACGGTTTCGCTTCCTGAACCTCCACGCGAAACAGATGTTAAGCCAGAAAAAATTCCGCTCAACATTGTTTATGAAGATGATCATTTACTGATCATTAACAAGGCTCCAGGCATGGTTGTACATCCTGCTTACAATAACTGGACGGGCACGTTGGTGAATGCACTTGCTTATTACTTTCTCCACAGGAGTCCTCTCGGACAAGACCTGCCGCAGCTTCCGGGCAACGAAGGCAAACCGGGATTGGTCCATCGGATTGATAAGGATACTTCGGGATTACTGGTGATTGCCAAGACAGAACCTGTGATGACAGCGTTAGCCAAACAATTTTTTGATCACAGCATTGAGCGAACCTATAACGCATTGGTTTGGGGTGAACCCAATCCTCCAAGTGGAACCATCGATGTAAATGTTGGAAGAAGTTTGAAGGATCGCAGGGTAACGACTGCTTTTCCGGATGGCGACATGGGAAGGCGCGCTGTTACACACTACAAGGTACTTCAATCATTACGGTATGTTTCGCTTATCGAATGCAAACTTGAAACGGGAAGGACGCACCAGATTCGTGCTCATATGAAATTTTTAGGGCATCCGTTATTTAATGATGCCATGTATGGAGGTGATCAGATTACGAAGGGAACTGTGTTCACTAAATATAAACAGTTCGTTGAGAATTGTTTTAAAATAATACCCCGGCAAGCACTGCATGCTAAAACACTTGGCTTCAACCATCCTGTCAAAAAAGAATGGATGCAGTTCGATTCAGAATTGCCTGATGATTTTAAGGCTGTGTTAGAAAAATGGGAAGGCTATGTGAAAACCCACTGATCAGAATCAGGAGAATTTAAGAATTAACAGAATGATAAGATTTGGAGAATGCTTGAACAGTGATTCTTAGTTAGTGTAAGAATCGGTAAGGGGTAAGAAATTCTATCTAACATGTTGTGTTAGTTTCAGAAGAGGGGATACTCTTCTTACTAAATCGAGAGTTTCAAACGTCTCTCGTGGTTCAGTGCCTGTCTGATCTCCTTCATGGCCTCGCGTTTATTGCGTTTGTACTCAACCTCGTTTTTGGGAGTCAGCATATCTTTAATGTATGCCAATACCTTCTCTGTTTGAGATTGATCCATTGCATTCAACGATTCCAAAATCTGGAGTTTTTTGGTAACCGAATTCATAACAGTAGTGGTTGTTACTTACTACAAATTTAAACGTAAATCCTGAATAAATGTTGAGTGTAACCGATTGATAATGAAATGGTAACTATGGGGTAACTAAATGTTGCTTTTTCGAATTTTTAACACAGGTTAAGGGTAAAATTTACGTTAAAAGAGGCTGGGAAAAGCCCAGATAACACGCCAAATCTAAACGCTAATGGGGAGGATTGGAGCATCCTCAGGGAGCAGTATAATGACCCTGATTTTAATTGTCAGACAACTTAGGGGGGCGACCCCAGACATCAACTGATTTCCACTCGTTAATCATCGGGGTAACGAGGGGCGCCAAATCACGATCGATCGAATTTCGTTGAAGGGTACCCAGTACTTCCAATGCCTTCGCCAGGTATTCTGATTTACCCGACACTTCATCAGCAATGAAAACCACCGGAGTTTCGCTGTTGATGGATTGTGTTCTAAGGGAGCGAATCAATTCAAATCCCGTAATCACAGGCAAGTCGGTTCCGCAAATAATGAGATCAAATTTTTCAACCCGTATGGCCAGGAGCCCATCAAGGCCGGAGCTGTAAAATCGGACGAGGGTTTCGCTGTCAGATAAAACAGATTTTACCTGATTGAGAACCGATACTTCCCTGTGAACTACGAGGATTTTCATTGAGAGAGAAATTCTACCACCTAAACTGATTGGAAGATCGTTACTTCACACTTTTCAATTACCGGACAATTCGAGTGCTGCCAGACACAAATCAATTAAGATCGTGCTTGTATTGGCGAAAGGAGATTATTTGGAGGGGTAGTAGTCATTTTGCTCAACTACTCATATAGTAAAAAAGTACTATCAAAATAGTACAATTTTACTATTGACATATCTACTTGATCAGGCCGGTTTCGAAGGCAAACTTCACCAGACCAACAGTATTTCGTGCTTCGGTTTTTTCCATGATGCTTACCCTATGATTGCGCACCGTATTCTCACTTATGGAAAGGCGATCGGCAATTTCACGAATTGTAAATTCGCGGCAAATCATGATGAGCACCTCCTTCTCACGGTCACTCAGTACTGCCTTTGAAAAGTCGGGCCGGTTGGATGCCGTTTTCTCTCGTACACTTTTTCGCAAGACAGATGCAATCAGGTCGCTGTGATAAAAATCATTATCGTAAACCGCGTAGATGGCACGCTCCAATTCATCAGGCTCGCTGTTCTTAAGCAGGAAACCATGCACACCCATTTCAATCATGTGCAGAATATATTTTTCGCTGTCATGCATAGTGAGTACGATCACCTTGGTGGTGGCGTATTTCGCTAAAATTTGTTCACAGGTGTCTGTACCGTCCAGTACCGGCATTTGCAGATCTATCAGGGCAACATCCGGAGATTCGTATTTCATCAAGGTTAACAGCTCCTTTCCATTCTCTGCATCTTTCACAACAGATACACGATTGAACGTCTGAATCAGATTCACCATTGCCTTTCTGAATAGTGTGTGGTCATCGGCAATAAAAACCGTTATTTTTTTTTTCATGAAGCTGAAACAATTTCAAGTTTAGCGATTGTGCCTTTCGGCTGATTCGGACTGAACGACAACTGCGCATTCAAAAGTCGCGCACGATTTTCCAAATTGAATAACCCAAGACCCTTACCTGACTGGCGAACTTGTTCAACCTGGAAACCGGACCCGTCATCGGTCACAATCAATTCAAAATTTCTTTCCCAATCAAGTACAACGTTTATGCTGGTCGGCTTTGCATGTTTCATCGCGTTATTGACCAACTCTTGAGCTACCCTAAAAATCATAAGTTGATCCGATTGATTTTTGTCCCGGGGAGTTCCCTTTTCAGAAAACTGAATGGAGATTCCTGAGAGGGAATGCTGGCCACATAATTCTTTTAACGCATTACTGAGTCCGAAACGTGCGAGTGTGGATGGAAGCAGATCGCGACTAAGCCTGCGCACCGAGGTAATCGTATCGTCCAGCATATTCTTAATCTGTTCAACGGGCTGGGCAGGAACCCCTTCATTACGAACCAGTGTACCGAGGCTGAGGCGAATGGTTGATAGCATGACCCCAATACTGTCATGAAGGTCTGCAGCAAGTCGTTTTCGTTCATTTTCCTGCGATTCCAGCGCGGCCTGAAGCATTTTTTGCTGGTGTTCAACCTCAATCTTTTGCTGTTTTATCTTAGCCTCGAGCATTTTTCGTTGATAGAACAACACAAAAAAAACGATGGCCATTGCGAGCACCACCATGCCTAGCGTAGCAATTGAAAATATGATGGTAAACTCTGAAATGGTAGGCTGCATCCTTACAATATACTAAAGCAAGTGAGAGGAGTGGAATTTGCTCATATACTCTTTCGTGATTGTTTTAGAAGTAATTGAAGGTCAATCCACCCCGCATAGCTCACAACAAGGCAAAATGCAAATCGAAAGAAATTACGAAAGGCTAAAAAACCTGCCGTATCATTTTTTAACACGGTAACGATGTAATCACGGAAGAGCGAGAGTACAAAGGTGCCTGAGAAAAAGAAAATGATCGCTGAATTAATCCAAAACGTTGGAGAGGTTAGCAAGTTCTCTTCCGGTATTTTTACAATTAAATAATAAAAATACATCAGTGCATAAAAAAGCATCAGTGAATCTCTTCCAAACCGAATGAACGAGTAGGCACGTTCTCCGAAAAAAAGAAAAACAATGATGTAGAAGCTTCCATAGATTACAGCAGAAACAACAAGAATCTTGCGGAATCTCAAGCTGTTCGTTGAATAGAAAAAAAATACTGTGAACAATAATAACTCCAGCAGTACAGATGCATTTCCAATTTCATTCAATCCTGCATAAGAGAAGAAAATTACGGATGCAATCTGCGCCAGCGAAAATGCCACACTCATAATCGCATAGAATCCCAAAACTTTGA
>DASTYM010000390.1:0-2446 GCA_035764995.1 Cyclobacteriaceae bacterium
TATTGAGAACGTGCAAGGCGATGAAAAAGACATTATCATTTTCTCCGTTGGATATGCGCCTGATAAGAATGGAAAAATGAATATGCAATTTGGTAGCCTCAATGTGGCTGGAGGAGAGAACAGACTGAACGTTGCCATTACCCGAGCCCGCGAAAAAATAATCATCGTTTCCAGTATCCTGCCAGAAGAACTTAAATTGCAAGGCATTAGAAATGAAGGCCCCAAGCTTCTTAAAAAATACCTGGAGTATTCACGAAGCGTTTCGGAAGGTAATTTTAAACTTCAGGTTATGGCGAACGGTAAACATTCGTCCGACTGGTACCTGAGCACGCAGTTGATAAACTGGAGCAAACTGAATAGTAAGGTCACCTTCTCATCGCATGCATTACCATTCACGGATATTATTATAGAGAATGGAAAGAACAGGCTTGCTGCAATTCTCACCGATGATCAATCTTATTATTCCAGTCTCACCGTAAAAGAAGCTCATATTTATACACCGGACCTTCTCCGGCAGAAAAACTGGAGCTACCATCGCATTTTCAGCAGGAGTTGGTGGATGGACAGAGAAGCTGCTGAGAATGAGCTGGCTAAATTTGTTTATAACCTTATAGAGCGCAACTCGTAATTCTCTTACTCAACCGCTCCCCCCACTTTTATTTACTTTTCCGCTTATAGTTGCTTAGCTTCCGACTGTTAAAATTTTTTCCTATGAAAAAGATCTTTACCTGCCTGTTTTTATTCATTGGGTATTGTGTTGCTGCACAAGTTCAAAAAGCACCTGAAATAAAAGAAGGTGATGGACCTTATCCGCAATTAATCATTCGCGGAGTAACAGTTATTGATGGTACAGGCGCACCACCAATCGGCCCGATGGATATTGTGATTAAGCAAAACCGCATCGAGAGAATTGTTAACGTTGGATTTCCCGGTGTGGAGATCAACGCTGATCGCAGACCGAAACTTGAACCAGGCGGAAAAGAGTTGAATTGTGAGGGAATGTATGTCATGCCGGGATTTATTGATATGCATGGTCACAGTGGGGGTGAAGCTCAGGGAACTCCTGCAGAATATGTTTTTAAATTATGGATGGGTCATGGTATTACAACTGTTCGGGATCCGTCAGCAGGAAATGGATTGCAATGGACGATCGATCATAAAAAACTGAGCGCTCAAAATGCAATCACTGCTCCACGCTTGTTTGCTTACACTGCATTCGGACAAGGAAGTGACAAGCCGATCAGCACACCTGAACAGGCAAGATTGTGGGTTCAGGAAAATGCAAAGAAAGGTGCAGATGGAATTAAATTTTTTGGAGCTGCTCCTGAAATCATGGACGCAGCTTTGCGTGAGAATAAAAAATTAGGATTGCGATCTGCCTGCCATCATGCTCAACTTGGTGTTGCCCGCTGGAATGTTTTGAATTCTGCGAAAGCAGGACTAACCAGTATGGAGCACTGGTATGGATTACCAGAGGCTCTGTTTACTGATCGTACCATTCAGAATTACCCAACCGATTATAATTATCAAAATGAACAACATCGTTTTGAAGAAGCAGGAAAATTATGGAAACAGGCTGCTGAACCTTATTCAGAGCATTGGAACAAGGTGATGAACGAACTACTCGCTTTGGATTTTACGCTTGACCCAACATTCAACATTTATGAAGCGAGCCGCGATCTTCATCGTGCACGCAGAGCCGAATGGCATGAGGAATATACATTGCCTAAGTTGTGGGCATTCTTTCAGCCAAACCGGAGAGCGCATGGTTCTTATTGGTTTGCGTGGGGAACAGAGCAAGAAGTAAATTGGCGAGAGAATTATCAACTCTGGATGAAATTTGTGAACGAGTATAAGAACAGAGGAGGCAGGGTAACAACCGGATCTGATTCAGGATTTATTTTTCAGATTTACGGATTCGCTTACATCCGTGAATTGGAATTGTTAAGAGAAGCAGGGTTTCATCCGTTAGAAGTCATTCGATCAGCAACCTTGTATGGAGCGCAAGCCCTGGGCGCAGAAAAAGATTTAGGATCAATTGAAATTGGAAAGTTGGCTGATTTAGTAATTGTAGAAGAGAATCCATTGGAAAATCTCCAGGTGTTATATGGAACAGGCGCCATCAAAGTAAACGATAAGAACGAAGCCGTGCGTGTTGGCGGAGTGAAGTATACAGTTAAGGATGGTATCGTTTATGACGCTAAAAAATTATTGGCAGATGTTCGCAAGATCGTTGCTGATGAAAAAGCCAAGACTGGATTTGTGCTCAAACAGCCCGGTGTGAACTAAATCACAATTTCTTTTTCAGCTGCATGATTTTTTGAAGTTCTTCAACGTCTGCTTTGTCTTTTGTGCGTTCGCTTGTGATTTTGGATAAAATTAGATGATCAAAATCCAAGAATGGAATTTGCATTCCCTCAAACTGTAAATATTTTTTTTTCTTTTC
>DASTYM010000391.1:0-8121 GCA_035764995.1 Cyclobacteriaceae bacterium
TGATGATTTGCTGACAGACTATGCTAAGAAACTTACCGATCAGGGTGTAAGCAGTAAGCTGATTCCTCCGTTTGGTAAATACAAGTTGTACCGATTGGCGATTGCGGATGGCGACACCTTTGCAGCCACACAGGAAATCGCAAACGGAAAGAAAGCTGAATACGGAGATGCGCTTTGGGTGTTGAAGTATTGATTAATAGAATCGTGGGTTGTCCGTACATTTTTTTGGTGAAGTATGGAAGAAGAAGTGAATGAGAAGAACAACAGACGCATTGCTGCAGTCGGCACCATTGGCCTCCATGCCTTGTTGCTGGTTGTATTTTTTTTTCTGGTAGGCTGGCGTGCACCAGATCCTCCTTATGGCTCAACAGAAGGTTTTGTTATTAATCTTGGATTTGATGATCAGGGCAGTGGCGATGTCCAGCCACTGGTTCCAATAGGTACAGAACAAGACGAAACCAAACCTGAAGAAACCATTACACCTGAAACACCTAAAGAGGAAGTGAAGCCCGAAGAGACTGAACAAAAATCAGTTGATGAAACACTTACTGCTAAGGACGATGAAGCTGTTGAAGTAAAGGAGATCAAGAAAGACGAAAAGAAGGACGAGCCAAAAAAGGATGTGCCTGTTAAACCTGTTGACAAACCGAAGGACAAGACCGAAGAAAAAGTAACTCCCAAGGTGGAACAGAAACCATTGGCTACCTATAACCCGAATGCAACCAAAACGACAGACGGACAAGCTGGGAAGCCCGGAGGTGAAGGAGACGATGCAGGTAAAACTGGAGATAAAGGCCAGCCTGATGGTCAGCTTGGCCCTGGAGCTTATAAGGGTAGAGCAGGTGGTGGCGGTGATGGAACAGGCCTGGAAATCGATGGTTGGTATTGGGATGAGATTCCAAATGTAAAGGCACCTGAAGACGAATCAACCGGACGATTGGTTTTTGAGATTAAAGTAGATGCGGAAGGAGAAGTTATCAGCATTAGAACGCTTCAACGAACCCTGAGCCTTGAAATGGAAAAACGTTGCAAAGCTGAAATTGAAAAATTGACTTTCAGCAAGACTGGTAATAATGTGCCAGCGGTTTCCATTGGCAAAATCACTTTTGTAGTTCGTTCGAACTAAATTAATTCTTTCACCCAAAACATTTGGAATTTGTCATTTGTGAATTGAGATTTGCAACTTTCTCAAATGTTTACCGGGTACCAACAGGCCATCGATTACCTCTATGCCAACCTTCCCATCTTTCAACGGGTAGGAGCGATTGCTTATAAAATAGATTTGACTAATACCCTGAAGCTTTGTGAGGCTGTGGGTAATCCGCAATTAAAATTCAAATCCATTCACGTAGCGGGCACTAATGGAAAGGGAAGCACCTCACACATGCTTGCTTCAGTGCTGCAGTCATCTGATTATAAAACAGGATTGTACACATCTCCTCATCTAAAGGATTTTACTGAGCGAATTAAAATTAACGGACAACAAGTCGACAGGGATTTTGTGGTGAAGTTTGTTAATAAAATCAAGCCATCCATTGAGATCATCAAACCATCATTTTTTGAAATCACAGTCGTGATGGCCTTTGACTATTTTGCCCAGGAGAAGGTAGATGTTGCGGTAATTGAAGTTGGCCTTGGCGGAAGGCTCGACTCTACCAATGTCATTACTCCTGAAGTTTCAGTGATAACCAATATTAGCTTTGATCATAAAGACCTGTTAGGTGACACGTTGGAAAAAATAGCGTTTGAGAAAGCAGGTATCATTAAACCCGGTGTTCCGGTGGTAGTTAGCGAACGTCAACACGAAGTGGAGCAGGTATTTGTAAAAAAGGCTTCCGAGTGCAAATCGGAGATTCACTTTGCTCAGGATAATTATTACGTTGAACAAGGCGCGAAAGGGCTTCATGTATTTCTCAATAAGGCATCGTTTATCAGCGAGTTAGAGCTTCCGTTGAAAGGAATTTATCAGGCTAAAAATCTGACTGGGGTTTTAAAAACTGTCGACATTCTGCGTCAGAAGGGATTTAACATCAGCAAGAAAAATCTTGAAGAAGGCCTTCAAAAATCTGTTCAACAAACCGGCCTCAAAGGTCGCTGGCAACAGTTGGGCGAGAAGCCAATGATGTATTGCGATACAGGGCATAATTATGCCGGAGTTCAGGAAGTAGTGAAGCAGATCAGCCTACAAAAATTTAAAAAACTGCATATCGTTTGGGGGATGGTCAAGGATAAAGATCCGGATGATATTCTTGCACTCTTACCAAAAGATGCTACATACTATTTTTGCCAGGCAAATATTCCTCGTGCACTGGAGGCTAAGTTACTTAATGAAAAAGCCGCTGTGCTTGGATTGAGAGGTCAAGCCATACCAGATGTTAACGCGGCCATTAAGGCAGCGAAGAAAACCGCTGGCCCTGACGATTTTATTTTTATTGGAGGCAGCACATTTGTTGTTGCAGAAATTGATTCATTGTGAAGAGAAAACTCGAACGTTTTAAAGAGATTGAAGGACAGTCAAATGTTATTGAACCTTCGAAAGAAATTTATCATTACGTTAAAGGGAAATGGAACAAGGATTTCTTTCAAAATGAAAACCCAATCACCATTGAACTAGCTTGTGGCCGTGGTGAGTATACCGTTGGACTCGCGAAGTTATTTCCATCAAACAACTACATCGGAGTTGATATCAAGGGCGAGAGAATCTGGAAAGGAAGCACACAAGCTAAAGAAGCAAACCTCAATAATGTGGCCTTCCTGCGTACGATGATTTTATTGATCGAGAATTTCTTTGAGGAGAAAGAAGTAAATGAAATCTGGATCACCTTCCCGGACCCTCGTCCGCGAAAGCGTGACATTAAAAGGAGACTCACTAGTCCGAGGTTCCTTTCAATATACAAACGCATGCTAAAACCAGGAGGCTATGTTCGATTGAAAACAGATAATACAGGGCTTTACGAATATTCCTTGGAAGTGCTTCAAAACAGAAAGGACATTACGGATCTGAAATTCACCGATGACGTCTACAACTCCGACCTCCGCCCCGAATGCTTTGATATTAAAACACGGTATGAATTGGCTTTCGCATCTAAGGGGGAGAAGATTAAATACTTGCGGTTTCGCTTCGCCCAATAGGTCATTAGTCAGCAGTCATTGGTCATTAGTAACTTGCACCAATGACTAATGACCAATGACCATTGTCTATTTGACTGCTTAAACTGTACTAATTTAGCAGTGACTGGAGACCTACAACTGGCGACTAATGACTAATGACTAATGACTAGCAAGGTAACAATTCCATAATACCCAAATGAATCTCAGGTAATAGCACTAAACTACATTTGTACCGTAGAAATTCTTCATAGATTAGGTCTTCCTGAGAGCCGTTACGCTTTCGGGATTTCCTATATACAAGCATGGGTAAAAGAAAAAGGCGTAAGGTAGAAATAGTAATCCTCTCTGATATTCACCTCGGCACCTACGGCTGCCATGCGGAAGAACTTCTCCGCTACCTAAAGACGATCAAGCCTGAAAGAATCATCCTCAACGGTGATATTATCGACATGTGGCAGTTCAGCAAACGTTACTGGCCTAAGTCGCATATGCAGGTGATCAAACATATCACCGGGCTTCTAGCCAGGGGCACCAAGGTTACGTACCTGCCGGGCAATCATGATGAAATGCTTCGCAAGTTTGCCGGATTTAAGTTAGGCTCCTTCCGAATCGACAATAAGGTAGTGCTTCGTCTAAATGGGAAGCGGGCGTGGACCTTTCATGGAGATGTGTTTGACGTGACCATGCGCTATTCAAAATGGTTAGCCAGACTTGGTGCTGTAGGTTATGACACACTCATTCTTATCAATACGTTTGTAAATTGGTGTTTGCAGAAAATTGGCAGAGATAAAATTTCGTTATCAAAACGAGTAAAAGATAGTGTGAAATCAGCCGTCAAATTCATTAATAACTTTGAAAAGACAGCGGCTGATATTGCCATCTCTAATGGCTACGACTTCGTGATTTGCGGACACATCCATCAGCCCGAGATCAAGCGGGTAGAGACTGAGAAAGGAGCTGTTACCTATATGAATTCAGGCGATTGGATTGAAAACCTGACCGCCCTTGAATTTGACGGAGCTAACTGGAGTATTTATCGCTACAAGGATGATGCATTCGCGAATTCCATTAAATTGCCAAAGCGACTCAGGTACACGCTGGACAATGATGAAATTTTCCGAGACCTGGTAAATGAATTTTTAGATACAAAAAAGTGAGACTACTCTACGCAATACAAGGTACTGGCAACGGTCACATCAGCAGGGCAGAAGACGTTATTCCGATTTTAAAAGAGTATGGCCGGCTCGACATCTTCGTCAGTGGTGCACAGGCTGATATTAAATTATCATATCCTTTAAAGTATAAGTCGCGTGGGTTGAGTTTTTTCTTTGGAAAGTCAGGCGGGATCGATTTTCTTAAAACTTTTAAGCAAAACAGTTCGAAACAGGTTTATAAAGAGATCAAAAACTTCCCGGTCGAAAAGTATGATTTGATCATCAACGACTTTGAACCAATCTCGGCATGGGCTGCCCGCAAGCGGGAGGTACCCTGTATTTCACTCAGTCATCAATCTGCATTATTGTCTAACAAGGTTCCGCAACCAAAACATTTCGATCCGGTAGGCGAGTGGATCCTGAAAAATTACGCACCTGCCGATGCATCTGTAAGTTTTCATTTTGCTCAGTTTGATAAAAACATGTACACTCCGGTCATTCGCTCGGCCATTCGTGAAGCGAAACCAACTACCGGAGAGCACTACACGGTGTATTTGCCTGCCTATGATGATCGGAAACTGGTTCCCTTATTAGCCAAGATTCCACACACCCGCTGGCATATCTTTTCCAAGCATGCAAAGAAGCCGTATCATATTGGAAAATTGTCCGTCTATCCTGTCAACAAAGATGAGTTTGCAGCCAGCATGATATCTTCGAAAGGTGTTTTTTGTGGTGCGGGGTTTGAAACACCGGCTGAAGCACTATTCCTCGGTAAGAAATTACTGGTAGTACCTATGAAAAAGCAGTACGAGCAGCATTACAACGCTGAAGCACTGCGCGAAATCGGTGTACCTGTAATTAAAAATGTCAAGAAGAAGCGCCTTGAAAAAATTATGGAGTGGATCGAGTCAGGTAAACCATTAGAAATTAATTATCCTGATACCACCAGGCAGGCAGTAGAGCATGCGCTGAAGCTGGGAGGTTTTTAAGCGTTGACGAGAATTCTTACGGTGAGATGGCGGATCGCGATGCCCATTAAACACGAATCACCTCTTTAACGTCATCGCGGGCAGCACGCGCGTGAGGTTGAGCGTGACCCGCGATCTCACACCGTTTCCTAATCTTCTTCACAATTATTTTACGCATCGTTAATGTATCGAAGAAATTCAGGTAACGTATCATGCTTACATTGTTAATATCTATAATTTGGCAATGAAAGATAAGCGATACAGAGTGATGGTTGTGGATGACGATTCCGACATTCTCGACTTGCTTGAGTACAATCTGGAGAAAGAAGGCTACAAAGTGAAAACGGTTGATGATAGCCACCATGCTCTCACCCTCGCAAAAAAGTTCTCTCCTGATCTCATCATCCTTGATATCATGATGCCTCATCCCAACGGTATCGAGCTTTGTCGTGAACTCAGAAGCCTCAAACAATTTCAGAATACCTACATTTTCTTCCTGACGGCCAAATCAGAACTGTATTTCCAGCAGGCAGCGTTAGATACAGGAGGTGATGATTATATTGAAAAAGTTGTTGGGTTGCGTGCCTTAACCTATAAGATTGGAACGGTGCTGAAAAGAAAATTGATCATCCGAAAGAGCATGCGTGAACTTCAGGTTGGAAATTTAGTTGTGAAACGGAAATCAAATTCTGTTAAAATAGGCAATCAGGAAGTTTCATTGAGCCAGCCTGAATTCGAATTGCTTTTCTTTTTTGCACAGAACCCAAAAAAAGAAATTACGCTTGAGAATTTATTGAATAACCTGTGGGGGTCAGAAATTTATATGCTCGACAGTTCCATAGAAATGTATATGCAAAGCCTCATGAAAAAAATTGGCCTGAATATCATTCACCGGATCGATGAAGATCATTACCGGTTGGATATTGGCTAGTCAGCAATTTCAAGCTGCTCTAAAATTCCGGATATGGAATCATAGTTTTTTAAACCTGGCTTATCCTCCGGGCTTCCCTGAAGTGCAATACCCTTAATGTTGGGATTGTTTGACAGTAAATCCTGTGAAAACTCATTCTCCACAGCAAGCAGCACTTTGTAGCTGCGAGTCAACTCTGCAATGAATTCGGTTTTTGTACTGGCTGGGATAATTATTTTTGAAATTTGATTTCGGAAAGGAGCGATCGTATTTTCGTTAGCAGTTAATTCTTCGAATGTTGTAGAGAGGATGTACGTTGAGGAAGGTGAGTGAAGTTTTAGCAAATCCGCAAGCGATAACTCAATGTAATCGGGCAGGTACTGTTGAATGATCGCTGGCAGGTCTTCATTCTTTTGAATTCCGTAAGCTTCAGCAACAATGGCTGGTCCTGTGAACCATCCCCTAATCTCTTTAAACAGCTCAGGACTTACATAATGATCCTGCCCGGCAACCACCCTGAATCCCAGTAGATCTACATTCATTCCAGCACAATAACGTGCATCGCTCAGGTTTGATATTTTACCGACTTTAACCAACGTTTTCAGTGCCATCCGGATGTAAAGAATTAACTTTGTAGTTACTCCCGTCCCGATAGTCCCGATAGCTATCGGGATCGGGATGAATTAAAACGCGGATTTACCAAAAACAGTGGATAATTGAAAAAAATCCTGATCTATTTATTGAGTAGCCTGTTGATTTTCCAAAGCTGCAGTGAAGATGATCCTGTTAAAGGGAGCGATGATGAATATTTCCCTCTTCAGACCGGATTTTATCAGGTATATGATGTGGTAGAGAAAGTCTATGAAAACGGGCCTGTTGCTGATGTTTTTGTTTACCAACTCAAAACGGAGGTGGTAGACTCTTTTGCCAACCAGGAAGGCGGTTACACATTTGTTATTCATCGCAGCAAGCGCACCACGGTGAACGATCCCTGGCAATTCCAGGAGGCGTGGTCTGCACGATTGAATTCCTACCAGGCTATCTCAACAGAAGGGAACATCTCTTTTGTTAGGATAGGTTTTCCTGCAACAATAAATAAAGAATGGAATGGAAATGCCATGAACTCACTCGAAGAGGACTCATACCTGATCGAGAGTGTTGGCAAACCCTATGAGCTCACTACTAATATTTCGTTTGATGATGCTTTGGTGATCAATCAACAGGATGAACTGAACGCCTTGAAGCGGGATCAGCGTGAAGAAGTGTACGCGCGAAATGTCGGATTGATCTATAAAAAAAGCGATGTGTTGAATTATTGCGATGATGCTTCGTGTTTCGGCCAACAAATTATTAAGGATGGCGTTGAATATGTCCAGGTACTGAATGAATATGGGCAGAATTAAAGCGATATTGTTTTTTGTTGCATTAACGGCTGGTGCTACTCAAGCGCAGGTAAATCGTTACATGGTTTTCTTTAAAGACAAGACTGGTACGCCACATACCGTTTCCAGCCCTGAAACTTTTCTCAGTAGCCGTTCTATCCAAAGAAGAAGTAATCAAAATATAGCAGTAATAGATCAGGATCTTCCGGTTACACCGGCATATATAACTGCTGTAAAAGATGCGGGTGCAAATGTTTTATACAAAACCAAATGGATGAACGGTGTTCTTGTTGAGTGTGATGCTTCGCTGATTCCAACCTTGCAAAACCAAGCGCAGGTAAGTTCGGTTGTGTATGTTGCTCCAGACACCCGGCCTGCTCCGGGAGGAAGGGTTAAAGCTTCCGGCAAGTTTAATGAGACAGATGAGGAAGCTGGCGCAACGGACGTTCAGCTTTCGATGTTGGGCATGAACGGTATGCATACAGCCGGTTATCACGGTGAAGGAAAACTCATCGCCATTTTGGATGCCGGATTTCCAGGTGTTAATACCGCAACTCCTTTTCAACACATTTTTAATGAATCAAGATTTGATGCTG
>DASTYM010000392.1:0-3290 GCA_035764995.1 Cyclobacteriaceae bacterium
GGCATTAGGAGGCTGCCTATTCTCTGCGATCTTTGCGGTACTCTTAGCGCACTCTGCGGTAAAAAAGTCTAACCGCAGAGTGCGCAGAGGTATTGAACTGGGCAGGAATTGAGCTAAATTTCCGGCTATGTCTTTCTATACACTTTCCAAAAGTCAGCGGCTTGATCTTGTTGAACAGATCAAAGCGGAGATTTTGTTGGGGCTTCAGAAAAATAATCTCAACTCCTTTGTCAAATATTTCTCTGATGAAGACACTTACATTCGCAAGTCAGGGTACCTCGTTACCGGAAGAATCTATCTTGAAAACATCGATCTTCAGAAAAAAATTATCGCTGCGCTCAACAAACTTTTGAAGGAAGACCATCACAGTATCCGGCAAACGGTTATTAATGCAGCAGGCGAAATTGGAAAGAAGGATTTTGACGTGGTGGAGTCTTTTTTTGATCGTGGAATGTTTGATGAACATCACACCGTTCGCAATGCGGTGATAGGCTCCATCAAAAAAATGGGCGAAAAAAGCCCGAAACCTGTGTTAAAATGGGCAAAAAAATACTTGCACCATCCCGACAAGGAAATTCGCAGAGAAGTGTGTCACGGAATTGAATTGAGAGGAAGAACGCATCCACAAGATATTTTGCCGCTGTTAAAAGAATTACAATTCGATAAAACAGCACGGGTTAGAAAAACGCTTGTTCATGTTCTCGGGCAAATCAGTTACAAAAAAGGATGCCTGGAAACGGTAATTGCTGATCTGAACTCCTGGGGAAATAAAGCACTCACCAACGCAGCGATTGAAGAAATTATCGATGTGCATGACCGGTACAAAGATTTTGCAATACTTTCACAAAAGCAGGCTATTGACTACATTCAAAAACATTATAAAAAATAAGTTATGCTTCCCCTTACTGAGCCTACTCTCCTGTTAGACAAACAACGTTGCCTGAAGAATATCCAAACGATTGTAGACAAGGCGAAGCGCAACAACTTAATTTTTCGTCCGCATTTCAAAACGCATCAAGCCCATGAAGTGGGTAGATGGTTTCGGAACGAAGGTGTTTCCAAGATTACCGTTTCATCTCTGAAAATGGCCGAGTACTTTGCTCAGGATGGCTGGAAGGATATTACAGTAGCGTTTCCGGTAAATATTCATGAGAAGGATCGCATCAATCGGCTCGCTTCAAAAATTACACTAAATCTATTGCTTGTCACTGCCAACAATATTCAATGGCTCGCGAGCGAAGTAAAACATCCCATCGGTCTATACATCGAAATTGATAACGGTTACCATCGCACAGGCGTTCCTGCATCAGACTTTAAGACGATTGATGGCATTTTGGCTGAAATCAAAAAGCACAAACATTTTCGCTTTGTCGGATTTCTTGGCCATGCCGGACACAGCTACAAGTCGATTGGTAAAAATGAGATTCTAAAAGTTCACCAGGAAAGCATTTCGATGTTGTTGCCGTTGAAAGCGAGGTATAAATCCGAATATCCGAATCTCATTCTTTCTCCGGGAGATACTCCAACTTGCAGTGTGGCAGAAAAATTTGAGGGTGTAGATGAAATCCGGCCCGGTAACCTTGTGTTTTTTGATGTAATGCAAACGGTAATCGGCTCCTGCACTATTGATGATGTTGCAGTAGCGCTCGCCTGCCCGGTTGTCGCAACCTATCCTGAACGAAACGAAGTCGTAGTCCATGGTGGCGGCATCCATTTCGCCAAAGATTTTCTGAAACAGGCCGATGGAAGTGTGAGCTACGGAAAAGTTGTGCCGAATTCAGGCAATGGTTGGACAACCCAGGAAACAGGAATGTATATAAAATCACTCTCACAGGAACATGGTGTCATCCATGCGCCTAAGGCGCAAGCTGAAAAAATTAAAGTGGGTGATTTTCTAACCGTATTGCCTATTCACTCGTGTATGACAGTTGATGCGATGAAGAATTTTGTTACAACAGATGGCGAACGATTTTCTACTTATTCGTAGAAATTTTCCTTTTTGGTTTTCGCGACCTCTTCGAAAAACTTTGCAACCTTTTGAGTAACCGCTTTAAAGAATTTCTCTCCTTTTTCTTTTGTCGCTTTGCGTGGATCTCCAACGCCCGTGTCATTCGTCACCTGAGTCCACTTACGTTCAGCCCATGCCCATCCTTCGCGGATCGCGGTGAACTTAAATTTTTTTGCAGTACCATCACCGGCTTCGGTCAGCGGTAACACCAGATCGGGGCGCAAATACATCATGAGACTTGTCTCCATTTCGCCTGCATGATCATCCTTGTTTTCAAAGAACTGTTTTTGATCCATTGCCTGAAACCAATTACAGGTGGTCAGAAACATATCCGGGAATTTTAATCCCAGTTCGCGGATCATCGTTTTAAAATCGTTGCCTCCATGACTATTCAAAATAATAAGTTTGTGGATGTCTTGACGGTTCAACACTTCAATCACATCTCGTAACACCAACATTTGCGTGCTTGGATTCATGTTAATGTCGAGTTTCACATCGTACTGACCTGTATTTACACCGAAAGGAATTCCAGGCAACACAACCACTTTGGCACCTTGTTCCCACGCCAAGCGCGCTGCTTCCGCAGAAATAAGTTCTGATTCAAAGATATCCGTACCATAGGGCATATGATAGTTGTGCGCTTCACAAGCTCCCCAGGGCAAAACAGCTGCATCAAAATGCGCATCTTTGATGTACTTCCAGTTTGATTCAGCCAGGATATATGGACGCATAGTATATATTTTTAATCAGTTGCCGGTAAAGCGATCTGGTACATTTTCTTTCCCTTTACCGTAAGTCTTTCATCGCGCAACCAGGGGTTGTGACGTTTCAGTAATTTATAATTTGTTCCGTTCTTCTTTGCGAAGGCTACGAGGTCAGTTATGGTCTCAGTCACCTGAATATATTTTACAGGCTCTTGTTCGTACAAGTGTTTGGGTTTTACTTTAAATCCATACTTGGATGGATGCTCAATGATTTCCTTACAAGCAATAATCCGAAATACGTAACGAGAGGTTTCATCATTAAGAAACAAATCATAATATGATTTCACTTGTTGATTTTCAAGCGCCCGTTCCATTCCGCCCATGCCCCGGTTGTAGGATGCTGCTACAACTGTCCAGCTGCCAAATTTTTTATAGGCAGTTTTTAAATATTTACAAGCAGCTTCTGTTGCTTTCAGTGGGTCGTAGCGTTCATCAACTTCGCTGGTGATCTCCAATCCATTTTCTTTACCAGCCGATTTTAAAATTTGCCAGAAACCCACTGCTTCTTTCGGAGAAAT
>DASTYM010000393.1:0-2979 GCA_035764995.1 Cyclobacteriaceae bacterium
ACTGATCGAACGCTTAAATAATGGTGAAACAATGGCGCTAATCAGTGATGCCGGAACACCCGGGATTTCCGACCCGGGTTTTTTATTGGTTCGTGAAGCCTTGAGAGCAGGCATTAAAGTAGACTGCCTTCCGGGTGCTACCGCATTAATTCCTGCGCTCGTCAAATCGGGTTTCCCTACAGACCGATTTGTGTTTGAAGGATTTCTTCCTCACAAAAAAGGCAGACAAACTGCCTTGAAAAAACTGGCAGAGGAAGATCGTACCATTATTTTCTACGAATCTCCTCACCGGTTGGTGAAAGCCCTGGAGCAACTAAAAGAATATTTCGGTGCCGATCGGTACGTTTCTGTTTCACGCGAACTCAGTAAAAAATTTGAAGAAACAAAGACAGGCACCGTGGAAGATTTGTTAAAGCATTTCGGCTCAAAAGAAGTAAAAGGTGAAATTGTGGTGGTAGTAAGCGGACGATCCAAAGAAAAACTTAATGAGGATTAAGCCGTTTGATGTAGTATATTCACCGCGTTAGTTTTAGTATGGATCTCCCAAGTATTAATCAGGAAGTTATTGACCTGTGTCGTTCTGTAGCCAAATTCATTCGCACCGAAAGTGAGAATTTTGACCGGGCACACATCGAACAAAAAGAAAATTTTAATAATCTTGTTTCCTACGTTGACAAAGAAGCTGAAAAAAAATTAGTCAGTGTTCTAAAAAAAATCCTTCCCCAGGCAGGCTTCATTACAGAAGAAGGAACTGTAGAACAATCAAAAACGAATGAGTACAACTGGATCATTGATCCGCTTGACGGAACTACTAATTTTTTACATGGCCTTCCCGTATTCGCCATCAGCATCGGACTTATTCATAAGCAGGAAACAATTTTAGGTGTTGTTCATGAAATTGTTCACGATGAAAGTTTTCATGCTGTGAAAGGTGGAAATGCGTATTCAAACAATCAGGTAATTGAGGTATCAAAAGCTCAATCGCTTTCTGAAAGTCTAATGGCTACCGGCTTTCCATACAACCGTTTCGATAAGACAGAAGCTTACTTAAGCATCATTCAGGAATTTCTTGACAAAACACACGGCATCCGAAGGCTGGGAAGTGCTGCTATTGATCTCGCTTATGTTGCCAGCGGTCGGCTCGATGGATTCTTCGAATACAATCTGAACCCCTGGGATGTTGCCGCGGGTACTTTCATTGTGCAGCAAGCCGGAGGAAAAGTAACCGATTTTTCAGGTGGCAATAGCTTCCTTTTTGGAAAGGAAATGTGTGCCTCTAATAATGCTATTCATCCAGAGATGCTTGAAATCATTCAGGCTAACTGGAAGTAATGCCTATCGATAAGCATAAAAAAACCCTGACGACCTTGTCAGGGTTGGTTAGTAAAAGGGACTTGGTTGATTATTCGTATCGCAATGACTTAACTGGGTTCGCTGTCGCAGCGCGAAGTGAGCGGTATCCAACGGTTAGCAAAGCAATAAACAATGTTATGCCAATTCCGGCCAGGAAAATCCAGGCACTTAAATCGATCCGATAAGCAAATTCACTCAGCCATCCATTCATGGCAAACCACGCCAACGGTGCTGCTACTGCAAAACCGATCAGGATTAACAGAAAAAATTGTTTTGAGAACATGAAAACAATGCTTTCCACCGATGCGCCCATCACTTTCCTCACCCCTATTTCTTTTGTTTTTTGATTTGCCATGAATGTTGCCAGGCCAAACAATCCGAGACAGCCAATGCAAATGGCCAACGATGTGAAAATGGTTAAGAGAATAGACATTTTTCCTTCACCCTCATAAAATTCACGGATAGATTCATCCATGAAGGTGTATTCAAACAAATGGTTAGGATACGCTGCTTCCCAATGTTTCTTGATTTCAGGAATGGCTGACTGAAACGATAAAGGATTAACCTGAACTGATAAATTTCTGTAATTACGAATCCGGTTCATCATGACAGTCGGTTCAATTTTGTTCCGAAGGTCAGTTGTGTGAAAGTTTTCAACTACACCCACCACAGGAAGCATCTTTCTCCAAACTTGTATTCTTTTACCTACCATTTCACCGGGGTCTGTAAAACCGGCTACTTCTGTAAACTTTCGATTTACCACAAATCCGATTGCAGTATCTCCATCTGCCATGTTTGTTCCGGCAATCAGTTTAAGATTAAACAACGGGATATAATTTCCATCGGCTGGTTTTACTTGTGTCTCCTTCACTTGATCCTCTGCTTCTCCTTCCAGGATGAATCCTGTTCCACTTACACTTCCTGAAGCAGGAGGTGTGTAACAGAGGCTTGACAATTCTACACCAGCTAACCTGTCGATCTCGGTTTTTAACGTGCGCATCTTACTAACTGTACTATCAGTAGCTGGTGCCTCTTGTTCCGGTATAGGGATATTAATGACCGCGTCTTTGCGGAAACCCAGTTCTTTATTTCGGAAATAATCGAGTTGTGTGATAATCACAATCGTTCCGATAATGAAGAATTGGGAGATCACAAACTGCACAACCACCAAACCCTGGCGCAAAAAATATCCGGAAGAAGAACGATTGTTTACCTGATTCTTTAATGCCAGCGCTGGTTTAAACCCTGATAAAACCAATGCCGGGTAAGTTCCGGAAAGAAGCGTTACACAAGCAAAAACACCTGCTATATACAATACCAGTGGAAGGTTATTCAATAAATTAACTGATAATTCAAGTTCCAGGAAGGGATTGAGAAAACTAAGTGCCAACTGAGCAAAGCAAATAGAAATAACAATTGACAACAGTGTCACCACAGCCGTTTCACCCAAAAATTGAAAAACCAGTTGGCCTCTGGCACTCCCTAATGTTTTGCGTATACCAACTTCCTTAGAACGTTTAATCGCCTCGGCTGTGGCCAGGTTAATAAAATTGATACAAGCTGTAACGATCAGAAAGATTGCGATAATACCCATGGCCATCAAGCTCGCATCGCTTACAGTGTTGT
>DASTYM010000394.1:0-16236 GCA_035764995.1 Cyclobacteriaceae bacterium
CTCTCATCTCTAAAAAATGGCTGTTTGCGACCGGCATACAGCATCCATTCAATCACAATAACAATCAATTTTTATGGGGCCGATGGGCTAACAGTGATGAAGATCCTGCCTATATAGAACGATACTCAAAAGCCAATCAACTAAAACGAGGAACGGATGTAATGCTGCGCATTGAAAGGAATTTCAGATTCTCGCGCTTGAATTTTTCTGTCGGGCTGCTTCCAATTTATCGGGTAAATTATGACCAAATAATAGACCCCACTATCGACCCAACCAAACACACGAAAGCGAAAGATGCGAGAGGTCTGGCCATGTCGGCTATCGGAACGCTTGGATACAACTTTAACGTTAAAACCGGAATCAAACTTTTAGTTGGCCATAAACTGGTGCAGCGGGGTAACAACCCTGACGGACTTACACGAGAACTTGTTACTTCCATCAGTTATTTCTATCGATTCTAAGGTATGTGCAAGAATACGCTTGTCATTTTTTTTGCGCTAATCACCTGCGTTTGCTTTTCACAAGATGAGTTGTTAAAGATCGATGCCTTATTGCGTGATTCACGTTACCAGGATGCAATCCAATTAATTGACGGATCCATCGGGCAATCCAAGAACCCCACACTCTTAAACATCAAAAGAACCGAAGCGCTCATCCGGTTGGGAAAACTGGAAGACGCTGAAGCACTCCTCAACAAGCTAAAAGGCGAAGAAGGAAAAAATCTTTTTTACAAAGCACTCATAGAAATGAATTATGGCGCATTATACCAGAACCAGGGCCGCAACGATCTTGCCATTGAGGAATTACAAAAAGCGCTCAATGATTTAGAACAAGATAATAACTCCACAAGCCTCGAAGCTGCTGAAGCCCTTGCCTACCTGGGTAATGTATATCGTTCAATCGGAAAGTATGTTCAGGCGGAAGAACAACTACAGCACGCCCTGGCAATTCGTGAGGAGAAATTACCGGAAACTCATGAGCTCATTGCCGCATCATTTAACGACCTCGGGCTGGTTTACACGCAACTGGATATAGACAAAGCATTTGAATATTATGAAAAAGCCCTGGAGATGTATCAAAAACTTCATGGCAACGACCATCCCAAAATTGCAATCGCTAATACGAATCTCGGGTATTTGTATCATGCAGAAAAGTTGTATGGTGATGCCGTGAACAATTATGAGTCAGCATTAAAAATCTGGGAAAAGATTTACTCACAACCTCATCCTAACAAAGCACTTGTGCTGATGAATTTAGGACAAACCTATTCGAGCATGGGTGATCAAAAGGCCGCGCTTGCATTTTACGAAAAGGCACGTACCATGTATGAATCTTCACAAGGAAAAAAGCATCCCGACCTGGCATACGTCTACAACCTTCTTGGCAATGAGTTGAAGGCTCAACATAAATTTGACGAAGCCATTATCAATTATCAAAAGGCTTTGATCGCCAACATTCCCAATTTCGACAATGAAGATGTTTCGGTAAATCCACGCATAAATATCTACTACAACGGAACGCAATTGCTGTATTCGCTCATGTATAAAGCTCAGGCCTTGGAAGCAAAATATCACGGAGCAACGTTGAAAGACAGCGACCTCGTGGCAGGAATAAAAGCTCTTCAGGTAGCTGATTCATTGATCGACAAGCTCCGTCAACAAACAACAAATGAATCAGACAAGATCATGCTTGGCTCCATTGCAAACGAAGTGTATGGCGATGGCGTAAGGATCGCGTACCTGCTGAGTGATGCCGGCCTCAAAAATCGAAAAGCATATCGTGAATTAAGCTTCTATTTTGCCGAAAAAAGTAAATCGGCTGTACTATTGGAGGCGATTTCGGATACCAATGCCAAGTCGTTCGCGAATATCCCCAACACAGTATTAGATGAAGAAAAGAACCTGAAGGCCGCCATTGCGCTGATCTCTCAAAAGCTTGCGCAGAAGCCCTCAGATGAAGAAGAAAAGTATTTCCGCGAAACACTTTACACCCTAAACAAAAGCTACCAGGAGTTTACCAGACGCATTGAATCTCAGTATCCTGAATATTTCAATCTCAAGTTTAATTCGGCATCCCCTTCCATTGTGCAACTGCAAAATATACTACCGGAAAAGACAGCCCTCATTAGCTATTTCATCGATGAGGACGAGAATAACATTGAGAATAGCCGGCTCTATACCTTCATTCTTACAAACAAGAAATTTTCCATCTCCAATGTCCGATTACCCAAAGAGTATGACAAGTATATCACCGGCTTAAGGAACGGACTATACTTCCAGGAACCTCGCACCTTCAGTTTATCATCCCGGAATCTTTCCAAACTATTGATCCCGAAAATCTCCGGTTCTATCAATGATTTAGTGATCATTCCTACCGGGCGAATGGGGGTAATTCCTTTTGAAACACTGCTAACAAAAACGCCAAAAGAAACTCAAACTTTTAAAGAATACGATTACCTCCTCAATCAATACAGCGTACGCTATGAATTTTCAGCAAGCCTGGTATTGCAAAAGAAAAAAGAAGGCATTGATTTGAAAATTTCTTCGGTAATGCTTTGTGCTCCGGTGTCCTTCCCTGAGAAGGACAATTTGAATGACTTGCCAGGAACCGAGACTGAAATCAATACAATTGCTAATCTCTTTAAAGAAAAAAATATTGGCAGCCAGGTTTATTTGAAAAGTGATGCCAATGAGACAGCCATCAAATCAAATTCATTAAAAAATTATTCACTCGTCCACTTTGCAACGCACGGAGTGGTTGATGAAAACAGTCCGGAATTATCGCGGATTTATTTGCAGAACGATTCTGAATCTGAAGATGGAAATTTGTTTGCGGGTGAAATCTATAATCTTGAATTGAATGCCCAACTGGTAGCACTTTCAGCCTGTCAAACAGGCCTTGGAAAAATTTCAAAAGGTGAAGGTGTTATTGGATTGTCCAGAGCACTGGTTTATGCAGGAGCAAAAAGTATTATTGTTTCCTTTTGGAGCGTTGCTGATGAATCAACTGCTGCGCTCATGACTGACTTCTATAAACAACTTTTGGAAAATCCTTCACTCAACTACAGTCGCGATCTGCGACAGGCTAAATTGAATCTCATGAAGGGGCAATATGCTGCGCCTTATTATTGGGCTCCTTTTATTTTGATTGGATTCTGATAATAATGCGTTCGCCAAACTTCAACTCACCCCATCCAATCTTTCCTAAACTTGATAAATTATATAACCCCTCTCTTCCAGGAAGCACTCATTCTTCGTTCGAAATGACGGTAGTTAAAGAGGAGGAAAAAATCTACTGAAAATAATTGTATATGCGATTGTTCGATTATTGAACCTTCAATCACCTTACTGAAGGTTAATCCAATGAGGAAGAAATCCGGGTGATTTGTGGCGCTAAAGAGTGTGCTAAGTCTGGAGATCATCAATTGGTAAGCACCGCATGCTCATACATGCGACAGCCACTATTTTCCACTAAAACAGACTGCAGGGCATTTTTTTGGGCTTGAAATGAGAGGATTCGGTGGATTTTTCCCTGCCCATACAGTAGTGTGTGGTTTTAACCACACCTACTGATAGAAGCAGGTAAATACACATGAACGCTATGGCAAAAAGCTTATTCATTGTGCATGAGAGAACCCTAAAGTAAAGGGGTTAGTTTCAATTTTCCTAAGAAAAATCTTAAACTTTGTTTGGCCCTAAAAATTGCGTTTTTTGCATCAAAATCGCATGTTAGAAGATAATTACAAGCAGCGCGGGATGCGCAATAAACTGGTAAAAATCCTCCGAAATAAGGGCATTTCTGATGCCCGTGTTTTGGACGCAATAGGTAAGGTTCCAAGGCACGTTTTCTTCGATAACGCCCTCCTGGAGCACGCTTATCAGGACAAAGCATTTCCTATTGGAGAGGGTCAAACCATTTCCCAGCCCTACACAGTGGCCTTTCAGACAGAGAAGCTGGAATTAAAGCCTAATGATAAAGTTTTAGAGATTGGAACGGGCTCTGGCTACCAGGCTTGTATTCTGCTCGAGCTGGGCGCCAAAGTCTACACTATAGAATACAATAAGAAGCTCTACGACAGAACAAAAGTGTTTCTACCCAAAATGGGATACAAGCCTTACTTCTTTCATGGAGATGGATCAAAAGGCCTTCCTGCAAAAGCTCCCTATGATAAGATCATTGTTACGGCCGGTGCACCTATTGTTCCGACTGCATTAACTGATCAATTAAAAGAGGGTGGCATTCTGATTATCCCTGTTGGCAATCGGGAGAAGCAAATGATGCTCAGGATTGTAAAACGAAATGGCCAACTGATTAAGGAGGAGTTTGATCATTTTGCTTTTGTACCGCTTTTGGGAAAAGAAGGCTGGAAAAATTAGTTTTGCACACTATGGCTAAAAAGAAAAAATTTCCACGTGAATCATACGTTAGCATGACTGAGCTCGTGCTTCCCAACGACACCAATACCCTGAACAATTTAATGGGCGGAAGACTGATGCATTGGATGGATATTGTCTCTGCCATTGCAGCTCAAAAGCACTCGAACAATATAGTGGTTACGGCTTCTGTGGATAATATATCTTTTCGCCATCCTATTTTGTTAGGAAATGTGGTGACACTCAAAGCCAAAGTTACCCGCGCCTTTAATTCTTCAATGGAAGTGAGAATCGATGTTGACGCAGAAGATGTTCCATCTGCACATAAGTTTGAAAGCAACTCTGCCTATTTCACTTTTGTTGCCATTGCTAAAAACGGTAAGCCTGTTGAAGTACCTGAAGTAGAACCAGAAACAGCTGAAGAGAAAGCCCTTTACGATGGCGCCCTCCGCAGACGACAGCTTCGCTTGATTCTGAGCGGAAGAATGAAGCCATCGGAGGCAAATGAATTGAAATCTATCTTTGACATCAAAGAAGTTAAGTGAACGTAACCGATCAAACTTTTAAGGAAGAGCTTTACAATATCAAGCCTGCAACAACGGTAGTGATCATAACTACGCCTTGGAATGAATTAAAAATTGAGGAAACAGAACAACTTCAAAAAATTTCAGATGCACTCAGGCAACGGATTCATCCGAGATTATCCATTGACGCATTTCAGGTTATCCATCAACCGCAACTGGACCTGAATCTCCTTCCTCGTAAGCCAAAAGAACTAATCTATTTTGGTCCCCCAATAAAGGGCCTGAATTACTACGAATTAATAGAAGCCAACCAGGTAAAGATGGTGCTATCAGAAAGTGTCTCAGATTTGATGAAAAACGACCAATCGCGCCAAAAGCTTTGGAAGGCTCTGCAACAATTATTTGCTGCCTAACGGCCTAATTTTGGCTAATTAACCCCTTATTCTATCTTTGCGGAACTTTTAAAAACCATCCGCTCTCAAACGGGTGGTTTTTAGCTGTTAAACATTATCTAAACTTATTAAAATGAACAGTATTGTGTATTTAATTCCTGCCATGGGGATTGTCGGCCTGATTGTAATGGCCATTAAAGCAGCCTGGGTAAACAAACAAGAAACAGGCGCTGAAAACATGCAGGAGCTATCCGGCTACATCGCTAAAGGTGCGATGGCATTCTTAAGAGCCGAATGGAAAATCTTAGGTTATTTCGCAGTGATCACTGCGATCTTATTAGGCTGGTCTGGAACACTCGTTGAAGACTCCAGCCCCATCATCGCCATATCATTTTTAATCGGTGCTTTCCTTTCTGCTTTCGCAGGATACCTGGGAATGCGCATCGCAACTAAAGCTAATGTTCGCACAACTCAGGCTGCCCGTACAAGCTTAGCTCAAGCATTGAAAGTTTCTTTCACTGGCGGATCGGTGATGGGAATTGGTGTAGCTGGTCTTGCCATCCTTGGCCTTGGTGGATTGTTCATCGTGTTGTTTAACATCTTTGTACCAGAAGGAAGCGCTATCACAGGCATCGAAATGAAGCGTGCCATTGAAGTGTTAGCAGGTTTCTCCTTAGGTGCTGAATCAATTGCATTGTTCGCTCGCGTAGGCGGTGGTATCTATACAAAAGCTGCCGATGTGGGCGCAGACTTAGTAGGTAAAGTAGAAGCAGGTATCCCCGAGGATGATGTTCGTAACCCAGCTACCATTGCTGATAACGTTGGTGACAATGTTGGTGACGTTGCCGGTATGGGTGCCGATTTATTCGGATCTTACGTAGCAACCATTCTTGCTACCATGGTACTCGGTCAAGAGATTGAAGCTGCTGATAATTTCGGTGGGCTCTCTCCTATCCTGTTGCCCATGATGATCGCTGGATTAGGATTACTTTTCTCAATTGCAGGTACCTGGTTCGTTCGCATCAAGAATGAAACGGATAGCGTACAAAACGCATTGAATATTGGTAACTGGTCTTCCATCATTCTTACAGCTATCGCATCCTATTTTGCAGTAACATATTTATTACCTGAAAAACTTGTTCACCGTGGATTTGAATTCACTTCTACGGATGTGTTCATAGCGATCATTATCGGATTAATTGTAGGAACGTTGATGAGCTTGATTACAGAATACTATACTTCAATGGGCAAGCGTCCTGTGCTTTCAATTGTGAAGCAGTCAGGAACTGGTCACGCAACCAATATCATTGGTGGATTAGCAGTTGGTATGGAATCAACTGTACTCCCAATCCTTGTTTTAGCCGCGGGTATCATCACATCTTATTCTTTCGCTGGGTTGTATGGTGTATCCATCGCTGCTGCCGGTATGATGGCAACAACAGCTATGCAATTGGCCATTGACGCTTTCGGACCGATTGCTGATAACGCGGGTGGTATCGCTGAGATGAGCCAGCTTCCTGAAGAAGTTCGTCATCGTACAGATAACCTTGACGCTGTAGGGAACACAACCGCTGCTACCGGTAAAGGTTTCGCTATCGCTTCTGCTGCCCTCACATCATTAGCGCTTTTTGCAGCGTTCGTAGGTGTGTCTGGAATCACTGCAATCGACATCTTTAAAGCTCCTGTATTAGCAGGTCTTTTCGTAGGTGGTATGATCCCATTCATCTTCTCTTCATTGGCTATTGCGGCCGTAGGCCGTGCTGCGATGGACATGGTAAATGAAGTTCGCAGACAGTTCAAAGAAATTCCAGGCATCATGGAATACAAGGCTAAGCCTGAGTATGAGAAGTGCGTTGCGATCTCTACAAAAGCTTCTATCCGTGAGATGATCGCTCCTGGTGCCATTGCATTGCTTGCTCCGGTAATCGTTGGTTTCTCTTTTGGTCCTGAAGTATTAGGAGGAATGTTAGCAGGTATCACCGTATCAGGCGTATTGATGGGTATGTTCCAATCTAACGCAGGTGGTGCCTGGGATAACGCGAAGAAGTCATTCGAAAAAGGTGTGGTTATCAACGGTGAGACTTACTACAAAAAGTCTGAGCCTCACAAAGCATCGGTAACAGGTGATACTGTAGGCGATCCATTCAAGGATACTTCTGGTCCTTCCATGAATATCCTGATTAAGCTTACCTCGATTGTCGCCCTGATCATTGCTCCTCATATTTCAACCAACAAGCCAACAGAAGCAAAGAAGGCTGAAAATAAGCCAGCTACTGAGGTTGTGAGCAAATTGAACAACGATTTGAAGTAACCTAAAGGTTTTAGAAATACTGAAGCACCGATATTGTCGGTGCTTTTTTTATTTTTGACAATGCGCGTAGTCCTGATCTTGCTTTTAGTGTCAACAAATTGCCTTTCGCAGAGCAGCATTCTGGGCAAATGGACAACCATTGATGACGAATCCGGCAAGGCGAGATCGGTTGTAGAGATTATGGAGCGAGGTTCCAGAGTCTTCGGAAAAATCATCAAAATCCATCCAAACTCTGGTCAAGATCCTGATCCAGTCTGTGATAAATGCCCTGAAGATGATACCCGGTACAACAAAAAAATCATAGGACTCGAGATTATTCAAGACATGATCTGGTCGGAAAAGACATTAGTGGAGGGGACAATATTGGATCCCGAATCAGGGAAAATATATCAATGTAAAATATGGTTGGAGGGCCAGGATCTTAAGGTACGAGGTTACTGGGGGCCATTTTTTCGTACTCAGACATGGAAAAAGGTACATTAAACTTACATTGCGAACATTTTATCGATAAAGCAGTACATTCTACAAAGTAAATTAGGTTACCAGGATTAAGGCAGATGGTATACAAGTCGGACTCAGTGTTAAGCGAAAAAGAGATTTTTGAACGCATCTGTAAGGGTGACGAAAAGAGTCTGGAGTTCTTGTACAAGAAGTACTATAGAATGATGACCAAAATGGTCATCACAAACAGTGGAACCGAGGAAGAAGCTAGAGATATCTACCAGGATGCCCTGATCGTTTTCTGGCAAAAAGCAACCTCCGGAAAGTTGGTGATGACCGCAAAAATCAGTACCTATATCTATAGTATATGTCAGAATTTGTGGAGGAAGGAATTGGATCGCAAGAAGCGCCTTTCCAATGAAGAAAAGGACGTTCCCGTGGCGCAGGATATGGAATCAGAGGAACGGAACAAAATTGTGGCGAAGTGTATTGAGCAGTTGGGTGAAACTTGTAAGAAAGTTTTAATGTATTACTACTTTGAAGAGATGTCGATGCAGGATATTGCTGACAAACTCGGCTTTGCAAACACCGACACCGCCAAGACAAAGAAGTACAAATGCAAAAAGAAATTAGATGAATTGATAAAGGCTCAGTACTCTGAGCGTGATTTTTTAGATTAAGGAAATGGCTTTAGAAAAAGATTTAGAATTATTAGACGACTACCTGTCGAACCGATTGAGTGGAGAAGAGAGGAGCACATTTGAAAAGCGGTTGGAGAATGATCCCCAGTTAAAGCAAGAACTGAAAACTCAACAAGATTTTGTACAAGGAATTCGAAACGCAAGGATTTCCGAGCTAAAATCCATGCTGAATAACATCCCTGTCGCGCCTGCATCAGGTGGACAAACCGGTATGCTTGTTAAAGCCGGATCGTGGGTAGCCATTACCGGTTTGGTTGTAACTGCGGCATTTTTCTACTTCTCAAAAGATGATGCGACTGAGACTGTTCAGGAACCCGCTCCAATCGAACAGGCTGAAGAAAAATCGAATCCTGCTGACCCTGCTCCCGCTGCTGAGTCAACCGAATCAGAAATCGCAAAGCCGGAAGTTAAAGCCCCCGTAAAAGAAAAACAACCTGAGAAGAAGAGTGAGGAAGTTGTTGCTCCGGCTGTTACAAAGAAACCTGACTTGAAAGTATACGATCCTTCCAAAGAAGAGGCCGTTGATGAGTCTGTGAAGAAGTATGAGCAAGAACAACTTGAAATCATTTCAAAGGCATTTGTTACCTCATCAATCGAGGTTGAAACGGAGAGTTCACATAAGAAGTACCATTTCCACTATGTGTTCAGCGATGGTAAGTTAATTCTCTACGGAGCTTTCGAAAATCATCTGTATGAAATATTGGAATTTATCAGTGATGACAAGCGTACGGTCGTATTGTTCTACAAAACCAATTACTACCTGTTAGATATTAACAAGTCTACACCTACCCTGCTCACACCAATCAAGGATCGCAAACTCCTGAAAAAGCTGAGCGAGTACGGATCGAACTAAGGAGCCCTAAGGCATGATAAAACCTTCCCGCAGATGCAGGAAGGTTTTTTATTTTATAGGGATTAAATCCTACCTTTGGAGCTGTGCAAAAAATAAACACACGGAAAAAACTGGGCAGTTACCCTTCATTTGGTGTAGTGTTCAGTATTACCCTGGCTCTTTTCGTAACCGGACTTTTTGGAACCTTGATTATCTACTCCCAGGAACTGGAGAGACTGGTACGGGAAAACATCCGCGTGCAGGTATACCTGAAAAACAGTCTGACCGAGACCCAACGCATGCAGGTAGAGAAGAAATTCGAAACCCTGCCTTATGTTAATAAATCGCTGAGCGGTGAAAATCCCATTCGATTCATCTCAAAAGACGAAGCTGCTAAACAATTTATCGCTGAAACAGGTGAAGATTTTACCAAATTCTTAGGAGAGAATCCATTGCACAATGCCTACCTGATCAGTATTGACCCCAAGTATCATTCAAAAGCCAGTCTTGATAAAATTTCGCAGGAGCTCGAAAAGATGAATGGCGTTTTCCAGGTATTCTATGTGGAAGGCTTGATTGAGTCGGTCAACAAAAACGTAACGCGTATTGGCCTGGTACTGGCCGGCATGGTGGCGCTGCTTTTAATTACGGTTGTTCTCCTCATCAACAATACACTACGGCTTGCTTTGTTCTCGCAACGATTTCTGATTCGCAGTATGCAACTTGTTGGCGCCCGGAAATGGTTTATTCAACGCCCGTTTTTATTTCGTGCACTAGGATATGGAATTTTATCAGGCATACTGGCATCAGCCCTGATTTGGGGGCTAATTAACTATGCCAATCGTAACATTGAAGATTTAGTGGTATTGCAAAACAATGATAGCATGGTTGCGCTTATGATAAGCCTGCTGATAGTGGGTATGATCGTTGCGGTAACCAGTACGTTCTTCTCTATTCGGAAGTATTTAAAAATGTCGTTAGACGAATTGTATTAATAGTTTATGGAAAGATTGCCTTTTGGAAAAAAAAATTATCAGTGGATGATCATTGGTTTGATCACGTTGGTTGTGGGTTTTATCATAATGTCCATTGATAAAGAGCCATACGGTTTCGGATTTCTGGGGCTAACCCTGGGGCCAATCGTTGTGATGGGAGGTTTTATCATTGAGATCTACGCTATCCTCACCAAGTCTGAGAAGAAATAACTGAATTTCGTGTCTTTACTTCAATCCATCCTTCTTGCCATCATTGAAGGCTTAACTGAGTTTCTGCCGGTGTCTTCAACGGGGCACATGATCATTGCATCTTCGGTCATGGGCATCGAGGCAAACTCCTTTGTTAAACTCTTTACAGTTGTCATTCAACTAGGCGCAATTCTATCTGTCGTTGTTTTGTACTGGCGAAAGTTTTTTCAAACCTTCAACTTTTATTGGAAGATCGGTGTTGCTTTTATTCCATCGCTGATCGCTGGGCTTTTCCTGAAAAAATATATTGATGCGCTTTTGGAGCGAGTAGATGTTGTTGGTTTTACACTTCTGTTGGGTGGAGTTTTCTTTCTTTTTATGGACCGGATTTTTAAACAAAACGAAGAGACGGACCAATCGGTAAGTTATTCACAAGCGTTTAAGATCGGTTCCTTTCAGTTACTTTCCCTTGTACCTGGTGTTTCCCGATCAGCAGCAACTATTATTGGTGGTATGACTCAAAAACTAACAAGAAAAAATGCTGCAGAGTTTTCTTTTTTTCTTGCCATACCAACCATGCTCGGAGCTGCTGTATTGACATTATGGAACTATTACAGCGATGGAATGTCGCTTTCCTCCACAGAAATTAACCTGCTGGTGATTGGCAATATCGTTGCTTTTCTGGTAGCCATGGTGGCTATTAAATCATTCATTCAATTCTTAACGAACCACGGTTTTAAACTCTTCGGTTATTATCGCATCATCGTTGGAACGATAATTCTACTATTGTATTACTTTGGTACCGGACTTTCCATCCTCTAATGGAATCAAAAATTCAAGACGAAGGCAGGGTTCTGTTGATTAACAAACCACTTGAATGGACATCGTTCGATGTCGTGAACAAATTGCGCTATAAACTTCAAATCAAAAAAATAGGCCATGCCGGAACGTTAGACCCACTGGCTACCGGGTTACTGATTATTTGCACAGGCAAAATGACGAAGCAAATTGAATCATTCATGGGCCTGGAAAAAGAATATACCGGAACATTTGTGTTGGGACAAACTACCCCCTCGCACGATCTGGAAACAGCGGTATCAGAACCAAAAGATATTTCACACCTGACACCAGAAGCTATTGCAATTGCGGTGAAATCTTTGACGGGAAATATCAGTCAGCTCCCACCTGTACATTCTGCTATTAAGATTGGAGGAAAACGTGCCTATAAATTTGCCCGTAAAGGAAAAGAAGTTGAGCTGCAGCCACGCGAGGTAGAAGTCAAGAAATTTGAGATTACTGCTTTACAGCTTCCAGAACTACGATTCAGGATTGTCTGTTCAAAGGGAACGTATATTCGCAGTCTGGCACGCGACCTTGGTGAAAAGCTTGGTGTTGGAGCTTATCTTTCACAACTTTGCCGCACCCGAATTGGAACCTTCAAACTTGAAAATGCTTTGTCTATAGAAGACGTATCACCAACCCAACATGCGGATATACTACGACCTTGACGACTTCAGCCCTGTGCAGAATGCAGTGGTTACAAGCGGAACCTTTGATGGTGTGCATGTTGGACATCAGAAAATATTATCCCGTTTGCGTGAAATAGCAGAGCGCACAAATGGTGAGACAGTAGTCATCACATTTTGGCCTCACCCACGCCTGGTGTTAAATCCGGATGCTGACATTAAATTACTAAATACCTTTGAAGAAAAGGCCGAACTGATAAAAGAGCAGGGCATCCGGCACCTGCTCAGGATTCCGTTCACGAAGGAATTTTCCCAACTCACATCTGAGGAGTTTATTACAAAAATTCTGGTCAGGCGAATCGGAACAAAAAAACTGGTGATTGGCTATGATCATCACTTTGGAAAAAACCGTGAGGGAAGTTTTGAACAATTAAAATTAAACGGTCCCAGGTATGGCTTTGAAGTGGAGGAAATCCCCCGGCAAGAGGTAGACCATATAGCAGTCAGTTCAACTAAAATCAGAAGGGCCATTGAAACCTCCGACCTTGAAACTGCTACACATCTTTTAGGAAAACCTTATGCCATAAACGGACGCGTAATTAAAGGCGACCAGATCGGGCGGCTCATGGGATTCCCGACAGCCAACCTCGAAATTGATTCGAATCACAAGCTCATCCCGGCCGATGGAATATATGCTGTTACCATCACACACGAACATACTGAATACGATGGCATGCTTTACATTGGCGACAGGCCAACGGTGAATGGATCCAAAAAGAATATTGAAACAAACATTTTCAATTTCAAAAAAGATATTTACGGTGAGTCATTAACAATTCGTCTTCACCAATTTATCAGAGAAGATCGTAAGTTTGATGACGTTGAACAATTAACCATGCAGATTAAGAAAGATGAAGAAAAGTCAATTCAAATTCTGCGGAGCATTAAAAACAAAAAGTCATGATCAATAAAGTAGTAAAAGATGCTGACGATGCAGTGAAAGACATTCCTGACAACGCGGTGCTCATGCTTGGTGGATTTGGTCTGAGCGGCATTCCAGAGAATTGCATTGCTGCGATTTTGAAAAAAGGAGTAAAAGGACTCACCTGTATTTCTAATAATGCAGGAGTAGATGATTTCGGAATTGGTTTACTATTAAAGACCAGGCAGGTAAAGAAAATGATTTCTTCTTACGTGGGAGAGAATGCAGAGTTTGAAAGACAATTACTTTCGGGGGAGCTTGAGGTCGATTTGATTCCTCAAGGTACACTTGCCGAAAGATGTCGTGCAGGTGGTGCAGGTATTCCCGCGTTTTATACACCTGCTGGTTACGGAACAGAAGTAGCCGAGGGTAAGGAAGTGAGAGAATTCAACGGAAAAAAATATTTATTGGAACAATGGCTTCAAGCAGATTTCTCCATTGTTAAAGCATGGAAAGGTGACACGACTGGTAATTTGATTTATCGCGGTACTGCGAGGAACTTTAATCCAATGATGGCAGCAGCGGGAAAAATTACGATTGCAGAAGTTGAGGAACTTGTTCCACTTGGTGAATTGGACCCCAATCACATTCACACACCAGGAATTTACGTGCAGCGAATTTTCCAGGGAAAGAATTATGAGAAGAGAATTGAACAACGAACCATAACAAAAATTTGAAAATTCGTCAATTTGAAAATTTGAAAATGAACGGGCCATTATATGAGAAATGATAAGGATAATTTAATTGTTGATTTAACATTCAAATTTTCCCTATCAATAATAACATTTTGCGAAGAACTTGAACAAAATAGAAGATATGTTTTGGCAAGACAGATTTTAAAGTCAGGCACTTCAATTGGCGCTAACGTTCGGGAAGCACAAAATGCAGAAAGTAAAGCGGACTTTATTCATAAATTTAAAATTGCGGCAAAAGAGGCTGATGAAACTGAATATTGGATTTTATTATGTAAACACTCGAAAAATTACCCAAATACCGACAAGCTTCTGGAAGAGCTTATTGTAATTATTAAAGTTATTTCAAAAATCATAGGATCGTCTAAAGCATAATTTTCAAATTTTCAAATAGGATGCTGGATAAAATTGGAATCGCTAAGCGAATTGCGCAAGAGGTAAAAGACGGAATGTATATCAACCTTGGGATAGGAATTCCAACGTTGGTTGCAAACTACATTCCATCAAATCTGAACATCGTTTTACAATCTGAAAATGGATTGTTAGGTATTGGCCCCTTCCCTACCGAAGATCAGGTGGATCCTGATTTGATCAACGCAGGAAAGCAAACCATAACGATGATGCCTGGCTCAGCATTGTTCAGTTCATCAGAAAGTTTTGAGATGATCCGCGGTGGTCATGTTGACTTAACTATTCTCGGAGCGATGGAGGTCTCAGAAAACGGAGACATTGCCAACTGGAAAGTGCCTGGCAAAATGGTAAAAGGAATGGGCGGGGCAATGGACCTCGTTGCTTCGGCTAAACACATTATTGTTGCCATGCAGCATTGCAGCAAAGAAGGCGCATCAAAATTATTGAAGGAATGTTCACTTCCGATAACCGGATTAAAATGCGTGAAGAAAATAGTAACAGACATGGCGGTTCTCAATGTACTTCCGCAAGGAGGGTTTAAATTATTAGAACGAGCACCCGGGATCAGCGTTGAACAAATCAAAAATGCAACGGAAGGCAAACTTCTTATTGACGGAGAAATTCCAGAGATGACGATCTGAGGACAGTAGGCAGTTGGCAATCGGCAGTTGATAATAGTCCTCGCTAACTTAAACACGTTAACACTTAAACACTTCAATACATCAACACGCTACAAAAAAATGAAAAAATCAGAGATCAACTTCACCATCGATTTAGATAGCAATAATGTTCCGCAAAAAATTCAATGGCATGCTTCTGATAAACCAGATGCTGCACCCAGTGAAACGAAGTCGATCAGTATTTCGCTGTGGGATCAGTCACAAAAAAATACATTACGAATAGATCTCTGGACGAACGATATGCCCATTGATGAGATGAAGAGATTCTACATTGATTGTCTGGGTGGATTGGGTCAAAGTATACTGTCATCTACAGGAGACGAATACATGGCTAATGAAACCAATGCACTTTGTGAAAGACTCGTGAAGCACATCATGAACTCAGGTAACTCCTAAGGCTATTCGTCCTGCGAGCACGGAATAAAAGAATGCTCTGCATTGCATACTATTTGCTTAAACTAGCGCTTTAACGAAACCGCAATCGTTTTCTTGTTTTTTAATAAAATTTTGTACTTTTCAGTAGAGGAGATTTAATGACTCTTCCTTAACCCAACTTTTTATTCTAAAACAAACCTCAATCAACAAAACTTATGGAGAAGTTTTATAAGCGAATGCTGGGGCCTTTACTAATTATTGTAATTACGGCCTCAAACGTCTTTGCCCAAACCACAATATCAGGAATTGTGAAAAATGCTGCGGGAGATCCATTGCCAGGAGCCAACATCATAGTAAAAGGAACAATCCTTGGGACTACCGCAAACTCAGATGGTAATTTTGAGTTGAAAGTAAAACAAAGTCCTCCGTTTACGTTAGTCTTTTCAAGCGTGGGATATGCATCACAAGAATTGGAAATTACTGACGCGAATACATCCAACATCGATATCAAGATGGAAGAGCAGAGCATGCTCGGACAAGAAGTTGTTGTTTCTGCGTCACGTGTCGAAGAAAGCATCCTTCAGTCACCGATCACGGTTGAAAAGGTTGACCTGATCGCCATCCAACAAGCTCCCGCTGCTGACTACTTTGACGCGATGCAGCATGTTAAAGGAGTTCAGTTCACTTCCAGTAGCTTGAACTTTCCACAAATCAACACCCGTGGTTTTGCGACCATTGCAAACACGCGCTTCGTTCAATTTGTAGACGGGATGGATATTTCAGCTCCTCTCCTCAACTTCCCAACCGGTAACATTGTTGGATTAGGCGAGCTCGATGCTGAAAGTATGGAATTAATTCCAGGTGCAAGTTCC